>JAISBM010000026.1 GCA_031266185.1 Endomicrobium sp.
GCGTTTGGGTCAGAAATTTTAGCTTGCAATCCCTTAACTCTCATTCCCAAGTTATAAGTCATTGGAGCTTTTTTACCAAAAACAGCAAAAGGAAAACAACAAAAAAAGATTAGGATAAGCACTATACTAACACTTTTTTCTAACAATTTATTTTTCATTTAGAACACCACCTTTAATGAAATTATGTTACAGTTTCCTAAATCTCCGTACGGTAACCACGCATAATCTATGGAAATAACATTAACTTTTAAAGCAAACCCTAAAGATAAGTTTCTTTGGTACCAACTACCTAAAGAAGAGTTGCTGTTTGTTAACGCCCAATTATAACCTCCTCTTAAAACAAAATTTTCACCAACTCCAACTTCTATAGCAGTCTTGAGCCACATCGTATTATCAAAAAAAGACTTCAACTCAAGACCAAGTTGGCAAGGTTTAATAATTTTATTTGTATACGATAAATATACACTAGAAGGAAGCATATATCCATCTACTTTAGCACCCAAATTTTCTAAACCTAAAGCTAATGACCACTTATCACTTAACAATAAAAATGCAGACAAATCAAAAACAAGACCGTTCATCTTTATATTGTCAATATTTGTAAATATATACTTAACCCCTGCCCCTAAAGATAAAATATCTATTATACGATATCCCGCACTTACCTGCATACAAGAATCAGCTGCTCCAAATGTACCATTTTCAATATAGTCACCATTAGAATCTTCAAGATATTTGTCAAATTTGCCATAGTCAAAACCAAAATAAGATAAACTAAAACCAAAATCATTATAAGGCATTGCAAAATTAAAAGAATTGTATCCTGTGTTTTGGAAATGAATTGCTTTTGATGCCTGAATGTTGTAGTGATCTGTAAACCCTAAAACTGCAGGGTTTACAAAAGAAAGATTTGTATTAAAAGTTGTCAAATTTGCTAAAGCAGCTTGTTCTGCATTCTTTGGCAACTTTAAAAAATTAAAAACTGTTGTACCTGCAGCTGCAAAAAGATTGTTTGACACAAAAATTAGAAGAACTAAACTGCTAAAAATCCGTTTTTTGTTCATCACAAATATTCCTTCTTTAAAATTATAAATTACTTTTGCGGTCCTGACAATACTTTTATTTTAATGGTTATGTTAGGATTTTAGCATTAATTATTTTATTTGTACATTTTAATATACTATTTTCCACTTTTTATGTTTGCTAATGTTGATGCTGCTTTATCTACTCCAGAATTAATTACTTCATTAAAAACTAAAATTGCTTTTTCTTTTATTAAATTTATCTTCTCTTCATCTTCTTTTAAAAATTTAGATAGAACAAAACTAGAAACGTCTATATCTTTTGGCAAAGGGCCTATACCCAACTTCATTCTTGGAAATTTTTCTGTGTTTAAATGTTCTATAATAGATTTTATACCGTTATGTCCGCCAGAAGAGCCTGACATTCTTATTCTACAGTGTCCTAAAACAATTGAAAAGTCATCATAAAAAACAAAAATTTCTGTGGGTTTAATCTTATAATATCTTGCAAAAGATGCTATAGCAAGACCAGAAAGGTTCATAAATGTGCTTGGTTTTAAAAACCATATTTTCCTGTTAAATTCATCACAAAAAGAAATGTCTGCCATATTATCCCAAGATTTAAACTCTAAATACAATTTTTTTGTTATTGCATCTAAAATTACAAACCCTAGATTATGGCGGGTATTTATGTACTTATGTCCCGGATTACCAAGCCCTACAAAAAGTTTAATATCCACATTCATAGTTACAAGGCTCCGCAGGGGCAAAAAACTTTTATATATTTATTTTTTTACTTCACTTGTAGAAGAAGCTTCAGCACCTTCTTCTTTATCTTTCTTACCTTTACTTATTACTTCTGGTTGAGCAGTTTCAGTACTTTCCTCTTTAGGTTTTTCTTCTTCTGCAGCAACCGCTATAACATTAACTATCAAAGTGCTAGGATCTTGAATATAATCCAGACCTTCAATTTTTGGTAAGTCTGCAATTGTTAAACCTTGCCCTAACCCAAGAGAGCTTACATCAACAGCAATCATCTGAGGTATGCTCTTAGGAAGAGCTTTGACTTTAACTTCCCTAACAATAAATTCCATAACCCCATCAAAATTCTTAACACCGTCTGCAACTCCCTCAACATGTATAGGAACCAAAACTTCAACTTTGTCTTCCAAAGAAATAGACTGAAAATCTATATGTATAGGATTTTGCATTAAAACATCTCGTTGTAAAGATTTTACAATAGCTGGTTTTTTACCACTTTTAAAATTCAAATCAACAATAACATTTGCACCATTTTTTTCTATTATAGACATAAAACTTTTTGCATCAACTGTTATAGATTCCGGCTTTATATTTTTTCCATAAAATACAGCTGGTATTTTTTCTTTTTTTCTTAAAGCAGACAACTTACTTTTTGACCCTAACTCTCTTTTCTGTACGTCTAAAATAACTTCCTTCATTTAAATCCTCCATTGTTGTCATTGCACATTAATATATTCTTTGTTTAACGCTTACAGAAATAATGCGCTTATAGATTCGTCATTTGAAATTCTCATTATAGCTTCTGCCAAAAGAGGAGCTATACTTAAAACAACAACCTTTTCTACAGGACCATTATTTAAAAGAGGTATAGAGTCGGTTATAACAACCTTTTCTATTGAAGAGTCTTGAATTTTTTGCTTTGCATGACCAGAAAGAACTCCATGAGAAGCCGCTGCAAAAATTCTAGATGCACCTTTTATTTTTATTGCGTCTGCAACTTTTGTTAAAGTTCCGGCAGTATCAATCATATCATCTAAAATTATACAGGTTTTATCTTTAACTTCACCAATAATATTCATAACAGAAGCTTCGTTCGAGCAAGGTCTTCTTTTATCTATAATAGCAAGTTCCGCATTAAAATGCTTTGCAAAAGCTCTTGCCCTTTCTGCCCCACCTGTATCAGGCGAAACTATAACAAGATCGTTTAACTTTTTTTCTTTAAAATAATTTACAAGTACTGGCATGCCATAAAGGTGGTCAACAGGAATATCAAAAAAACCCTGTATTTGCCCAGCATGCAAGTCCATTGTTAAAACTCTTGTAATGCCTGCCGTTGCAAGCAAGTCTGCAACTAACCTTGCAGTAATTGGGACTCTTGGCTCTGATTTTCTATCCTGCCTTGCATAACCATAGTAAGGCATAACAGCAATAATTCTTCTAGCAGAAGCCCTTCTTAAAGCATCTGCAATAATTAAAAGTTCCATTAGATGTTCATTAACAGGTGCGTTTGTTGGTTGAATTATATAACAATCTGCACCTCTAATATTTTCAACTATTTTTACTTGAACTTCTCCATCACTAAACCTGCTAACCTTTGCATCACTTAAAGGTATCCCTAAATGTTTTGTAATTTGTTTTGCAAGTTCAACATTAGCATTACCTGAAATAATTTTAAGCTTCATAAATCCTCTTGTTTATACTTAGTAACAGCTAAAAAGTTTTTAATATAACTTTACTTTTTTATTCTACGTTTTAGTTCTTGCCTTGCCCTTGCTATTGCAAGCTTTCCTTTTGGCACATCATGAGTTATTGTAGAACCAGCTGCAATTAAAGCACCTTTACCTATTTTTACAGGAGCAACAATATTTGCGTTAGATCCAACAAAAACGTCTTGTTCAATTATTGTTTGATGTTTATGCCTACCGTCATAATTGCAAGTTATTGTACCTGCCCCTATATTTACATTCGCACCAATCTGAGCATCACCTATATAAGATAGATGATTAACTTTTGAATTTTTTCCTATAAAAGATTTTTTAGTCTCTGAAAAATTTCCAATTTTAACGTTTTCTTTTAAAACAGAGCCTGGCCTTAAATGAACAAATGGTCCTATTTTCACTTTTTTACCTATAGTTGCACCATCTACATACGAATAAGACACTATACTTTCATCATCAATTTTAGAATTTACTATATAACTTGACCCTTTTAAAACACAATTTCTGCCAATGGTAACACCCACATCAATAAAAACTCCAGGATATATAACAGTATCAGACTTTATTGTCGCATCGTAAGATATATACACATTATTTACATCTATAATACTTACACCACTATTTAGCAAATTTTCTATTTTTTGGTTTTTTAAAAGAGTTTCTGTCTGAGAAAGTTCTAGTTTACTATTTATACCTTTAATCTCAACTCCATCTTTTGTAAGAAGTACAGATATTTTATGGTTTAACTTCTTTAATATTGCAATTGTGTCTGTTATATAATATTCTTTCTTTGAGTTATTTGGTTCAACTTTCAAAAGAGCTTTCCATAGATTTTTATCAAAACAATAAATACCAGAATTTATTTCTTTTATTTGTTTTTCATTTAAATTTGCGTCTTTTTCTTCTACTATCTTTTCTAAAAAGCCATCTTTTCTTACAATTCTTCCATAGCCATAAGGATCCTTAACTCCTGCTGATAAAACCGTAACCGCAGACGCGCTTTTTTGGTTATTCTTTATTAAGTTTGATATTGTAGTTGTTTTTATTAAAGGAACATCTCCACTTATAACCACAATATTGCCATTATAATTTTTTAAAATTTCTTTTGCTTGCATTACAGCATGTGCTGTGCCAAATTGTTTTTCCTGACAAACAAATTTTACATTTACATTACTTTTAGATAAATATTCTTCAACTATTTCATGTCTATATCCAACAACTACAACTATATTATCTGGACGTAAAGAAGACACTGAATCTATGACCCACTTAACTAAAGGTTTGCCAGAAAGAGTGTGCATAGCTTTAGGTAAAGAAGACTTCATTCTTGTCCCTAAACCTGCAGCAAGTATTATAACTGAAAAATTTTTCATATGTAAATCCAAGAAAACCCTTGCAAGGATAAACTTAACCTCACAAAGAAGTACATGCGGGCATCAATTATAACAAAAATATTATTAAATAACAAAAAGCTACTAAAGCTTTTATACTATTAACTTATAACTTATTTAGTTTTTAGTTTTGGCTAATATTTCCAACAAAATTAATAGAATTATTGCTGGCCGTATATTAATAAAATTTATTAAAGGCTTCAATTTCCACTTCCACATATTTTTTAGTGCAGTTTTCTAGCAAATCCGGTATAAAATAATTATTATCAGTAGACAACGCAATAATTACTTCATTTCTACTCATTAATAACTCCTAAATTGACTTTTAAAGATAAGGATACTTGCCAATACAGACAGATAGAAGCACAACTTCTTTAATTATAACAAAAAAAAGGCCCTAGCAGTAAAACTTAAAAACTACTAAAGCCTTTTCTTAACTTATTAATTTTATTTCTTTTTACTTTTCTTAGTTGCTTTCTTTGCAACTTTTTTAACTACTTTCTTTGCAACCTTTTTAATTGCTTTCTTTGCAGCTTTTTTCTTAGATTTTTTCTTTTTACCACCCCTACTCATTACTGACCTGGAAATATCACCACTTTTGTCAATAAAGTAAAGATAGCCAGATTCTTTCTTCAAGCCAACTTTTGCTACCTTTGTAGGTTTTCCGCCTTTTTTACCACCTCTTGCCATTAGAGCTCTTGAGACATCGCCATTTTTGTCAATAAAATAAAGGTAACCCGCTTCTCTTTTTACACCAACCTTCTCTACTTTTTCAGCCATTGTGCACCTCCTGTAGTTGTAAATTTTTTATTTTTCTTCACCAGACGACTTAACAGAAATTGTATTTTGAGTAACACTATTGTCTTTTTTTGTAATAATTTTATCCCTTAACCAACCATCCACAATTTCCTTTGAAAATCTATACTGTCTTCCGATCTTAGAGGCCGGAATTTTTTTCATTTTAATAAGACTATATATCTTGGACTTTCCTATTCCTAAATACTCTGATACTTCTTTAATGTCCATGATTTGTTTATTTTGTGTTTTTTCCATTTTTTTCTCTTTTTTATCATTGTTTTTTTATTTATATTAAAACAATACAAATTTTATCATGTTTTGTCAACAACTATTTTCTAATTGTTTTAAATATTAAAAGATAATAGCAACTATCATTTACTATTATCTTTTATTGGTTAGCATCAGATTTATCCAGCTTTAAGGGATTTTTCTTATAAAAGCGCCAATTTAAAGGGGCCTCAGGCAATACAATTTATTTGTTAGGTGTGTATTGATAACTATTTGGTAAAATCAGTTTTATCTCTCTTTCATACATATCTTTAAATAGATAATTTGCTACAGATAAGGTTGTTAAAACATCGGCCATGGCTCTGTGATTTTGCTTTACATTAATACCTAACGTTTTTGCTATATTACAAAGCTTGTTAGACTTAAAACAGAAGTATCGTCTTGCAATATGCAAAGTGTCTATATAATAAATATCTTTCAAAAAGTATTCTGCATCATGTAGTTCTTTATGCACAAATAACAAATCAAAAGAAGCATTATGACACACAACTACACTACCACTTAAAAAAGATATGACATCTTTTACTATATGTCTAAAATATGGAGCAGTTTTAACCATATTGTCATATATATGATGTATTCTTGAACACTCTCTAGGAATTAAAATTTCAGGATTTACAAGAGTTTGATACTGTTGCTGCTTCCCATTTAATATTTTTAGCATAGCAATTTCAATTATTTTTGCACCATTTGATGGATTTAGACCAGTTGTTTCTATATCTAAAAAAACTAAATTGTCTAAAGATTGTGTAGATACTTGATGTACTGAAGTTTCTGTATTATATTTCATCAA
The DNA here is from genome assembly GCA_031266185.1 of Endomicrobium sp. Classification (GTDB taxonomy): domain Bacteria; phylum Elusimicrobiota; class Endomicrobiia; order Endomicrobiales; family Endomicrobiaceae; genus Endomicrobiellum; species Endomicrobiellum africanum. The sequence continues at coordinate 6,773 of JAISBM010000026.1, forward strand.
TATTCTGTAACCTTTAAAAAAACAATAAAAATTACAATGTAAGTAAAATATGTAAAACAATGCCACAATATTTTTAAATTTAAATCTTTATTTCTCTTTTTTAAAATAAATAAAGTTAACTTGTAAACATATTTAAACAACATAAACACCGTCACAGAAACTAAAAAACAACTAAATAAAATAGCGAAATAAAAAGAAAAAAACCCCAAAATAAAATTAAAATTTATCCCAACAAGTTCAAAAAAATTGTCAATAAAACTATAAAGAGAAATAACCATTACAGCAGCCACTAAAAAAAACAAATACTTTTTACTATAAAACATTTTTACTCCAAATTAAAAAAATGTTTTAAGCTCAACACAGCTTCACAATCACCACAATTTGCTGCATATCTTAAATATTTTAAGCTTTCTTCTTTTTGATTAAGACTCAGCAAAGACATTCCTAAAATATAATTTATCTTACTATTGTTAGGATTAATTTTCAAAGCTTCTAATGCCCAACTTTTAGAATTTTTAAAATCATTATTTTTATAGTACATATTCGCAATTTTTATGTAACCTGCAACAAACTCTTTATTAATTTCTACAGATTTTTTATAATAAAGTAAAGCTTGTTCAAAATCTTTAAAATAAAAATATATATCACCAATATTGTAATAAGCAATAAAAAAGTAAGGATCGCTGTACTTTGCTCTCTCATAATACTCTAAAGCATTTTGATTTAACCCCTCCTGCCTATACGTATTACCAATAAGGTTATAAAAACCTGCTTTACTAAACTTTTGCGACATTAAAGCTTTATTATAAAATAATCTTGCTTCATTATAAAGAGCACATTTCCTATAACATAAACCTATAAGCAAGTACAATTTTTCAGAATTTGGATTTAAACTAATAGCTGGTTTAAGGTATTTGCAAGCTTGTAAAAAGGAGTTTTTGTCCCCTGTATTATTAGCTTTAATATACAGTGCGTTTCCCAATGTATAAAAATTTTCAAAATCAAAAGGATCAAGTTCAGTGACAAGTTTAAAATATTTTATTGCTAAGTCATAATTTTCTAAATTAAATAAAGATTGCGCATAATCTCTATAGCCATCTACACCTAAGTCTAGAGTTCTTAATTTTACAGCTTTTTCAAAATATCTAGCTGCAAGAAAATAGTTTTCATCAAAAAAATAATAGCTTGCTTTTTCCAATATATAATTTTTAGAATAACAAAAACCTCTAACAACATATACGCATACACACAAAATTAAAAAAGACAATGTAACTATTATGCTATTTCTCAAGTTAATATCTGTTTTTTTTCTTAATCTCATCTAGTTTATAGTTGCTCCTATTTTTGCACTATTTACATTTTGCCAACCAGACTTTCTTAAAGCTTTTATAATATCTTGAGAGTGTTGTTTACTCGAATGAACAATATAAATTTTTACATTTTTATTTTGTTTTAATAGCCATTTTTGTAACATATCAAAATCTGCATGATCAGAAAAAATATCATATTGTTTTACACTTGCAACACACTTTGCACTATCATGTAGTTTTTTGCCTTTAAGTGCCAAACCTGCATTACTTAATGGACTAACATAATTTACTAACATAACAAAAACATTTTTATTTGATAGCATTTTAGGAACAAGTTGATAAGACTTCCCTTTATCCAAATCACCGCTTGACGAAAATAATATCATTTGTTTGTCATAACTTCTTACCATTTGAAGTTTTGTGTCTGTTGGCAAAATTGAACCTTCCTGATAAACATTTTCTAAAAACCAATCTCTTTTCCCTTGACTGTAAAGCAACTCTTTTTGATATAAAGTAGTAACAGAATTTGCACTTGGAGATATAGAATAAATTGGCACCTGTTTTGAAAGTAACCCTTCTTGATGCATCAGTTTTAATTCGTACAAAACTTTTTGTGTTCTATTAAGCGACAACGCTGGAATCCAAACAATTTTGTTTTTAGAAAGTGCTTTAACTAAATCTTTTCTAAAAGAATCATATTGTTTATTAGAACTTTTCTTATTACTAGAACCATAAGTTGCTTCCATAAAAATTAAGTCTGCACTTTCTGGAACATCAAACATCCCGTTAAATCTAGAATAACCACTACCTAAATCTCCAGAAAATAAAATTTTTTTATCCCCTAGAGTAAACATTAAACTTGCAGAACCTGGAATATGCCCAGCATTTATGAATTTTACCGTTAAGTTTTCGAATAACTTATTTTCTAAATTGTAGTCTACTGTAACAAAATACTTCTCTATTTCTTGAGTTTCTAACTCGCAACAGTTCTTACATAACAAAAACTTCATTCCTTCTTGTTTTTCCAAATCAGTTAAATAACCTAAATCTTTAGAATATTCTAAAGATTTTATATTTTTTTTACACTCTGGCCTCCAATGAGCAATAACAAAACTTTTTCCACGTTTAGCCTTTTCTTTTTGACTTAAAGACCAAAACCACTTTCTTTTTATTAAGTCAAATCCATTCCTATTTTTAAAAAGCTCTAACGCTATCTCTTTTGTGGCATCTGTAGAATAAATTGTACCATTAAAACCATTACTTATTAAAAGTGGAATTTTACCACTATGGTCTAAATGAGCGTGCGTCAAACAAAGAACTTTAGCCCTAACAAGTTTAGGATCTATATTTCTATTTTTATCTTCTACACTCTCTAAACCTTCAGACATAAAAATCCCACAGTCAACAACAACACTAAAATTTTCGTCTCCTAAAAGGAAGCAACTCCCAGAAACTGTTTCTGCTGCACCATAAGGAATAACAGAAACAGTTGTATAAGCAAACTTTACAAAAAATATTAAGCTAAAAAATGCCAATATTATTTTTTTCATCTAAGCATACCTATGAGTATATAATACAACACAAAATTTAGTTTTTTGTATGGACCAGATTAAATGTAAATATAAATTCTGTACATATATTTTCTTGACTGTTTACCAAAACGTCAGCTTGCATTTCTTCTACAGCTTATCATATGCTCTAAGCCAATGCCATGTCCATTTTTTGGTAGACAACACTTTTACTTTATTCATTACCTTCTGCTATACCTTTACCATTGTCTTTTATTTTTACTTCAACTTTATCACCTTTAATTTCATACAAAACACAAATTTCCCCGGGTTTATCTTCTTTTGCTTCAATAGCGTTATTTATTATATTTGAAAGCATTTTTGCAAAGTTTGAGTACTTCCCTTTGATAAATACACTTTTATTATTTTCGTTTGAGGAAAAAATAAATTTTATATTTTGTTGTTTAAAGTGACGGTCTTTATGCAAAACTGTATTTTGCAAACATTTGTGCAGATCAATAACTTCTTGCTCTACTTCATCTTTATACATTTTTTTATCTTGTGTAGAATATTTGTTTATACCACTGCTTAATACTACAGCACTTTACATTGTTTCTGGAATAGAAACACCTAGAAGGGTAAGCCCCTTTTGTATTATTATCATAACACTTTCAACAAGTTTTAAACGAGCAGATGTAAGTTTTGAGTCTTCGTTTAAGACACGACATTTTTCATAGAATGCGTGATATTTATCTGCAAGTTCTATTAAGTATGCAGTAAAACAATGGGGGCTCATCAATTTTTCAGATAATAATAGCGTATCACAAAATGCAGAAAGTTGTTTTATTAAATCTCTTTCTTCTTTTGTGTTAAGCAATGCCAAATCTATGCTATTAATATCCCTAATAATATCATTTCTATTTTTGCTTTCTTTAACAATAGAACTGCACCTAGCATTGACATATTGGACATAAAAGACTGGATTTTCACTATTGTGCTTTTTAGCAAGCTCTAAATCAAATTCTAACGGAGAATCAGGAGACCTAAGTAAAAAGAAAAATCTACAAGCATCTTTTCCAACCTCATCTACAACTTCTTTTAAAGTTACAAACTCTCCTGTTCGCGTCGACATAGCAACAGGAACACCATCTCTTAACAAAGAAACCAGTTGGTACAAAATTATGGCTAATTTATCTTTATTAAAACCTAGCATTTGGATACAAGCTTTGATTCTTGCCACATACCCGTGATGATCTGCCCCCCAAAGGTTTACAAGTTTAGAAAAGCCTCTTTCAAATTTGTTTTTATGATAAGCAACATCTGAAGCAAGGTATGTATATTTTCCATCACTTTTTTTTAAAACTCTGTCTTTATCGTCGCCAAATTTGGTTGAAGCAAGCCATAACGCATTATCTTTCATATACGCATCACCTTTTGAAAGAAAATATTGGCAAGCTTTATCCACCTGGGTTTGGCCTAAATTATCTTTAACAGATGATATATTCTCTTCTGAAAACCAATTATCAAACTCTACTGCAAAATCTTTTAAATCATTTTTTATTGTTTCTAAAATATCTTTCACTGATTCCGCTTTAAAATCTATATCTTTAATATCTTTGTCTTCCAAAATTAAACGCTTTGCTATATCAGTAATGTAACCACCTTGATAGCGATCTTGTGGAAGTTCAACTTGCTCCCCCTTAAGTTGTCTATACCTAATTTCTGTAGATTCTGCCAAAACACGCATTTGATTACCAACATCATTTAAATAATACTCTTTTGTTACATTGTACCCTAAATGTTTTAAAATCCTAGCAAGAGAGTCACCTATAGCAGCACCCCTGCCATGCCCAATATGCAATGGACCTGTAGGATTTGCAGACACAAACTCGACCATAGCTTTTTCGTTATTGTTTAGAACCTTACCATAGTTCTCTTTTTCTGCAAGAATAGTAACAAGCTCTTTATAGAGAACACTACTTTTTATATACAAATTTACAAAACCAGCGCCAGCAAGTTCTGCTTTCTCTACTAAGTCAGACATTTCTTTAAGTATTTTATCTATTAACTCCTTAGCTATTAATCTTGGGGTTGTTTTGTTTTTTTTTGCTATGAGCATTGCTGCATTAATTGCAAAATCAGCATTAATATTTTTAGGTGGAACTTCTATACTAAATTTTAAATCCTCATTTATGTTTTTACTTTTTAAATAGTTATAAACTAAATTGTTTAACTTTTTTGCCATATTTTGTTTTATCATTGCCAAGTCTCGTACTTTATTTTTTCTGGTTGCCATCTATCTTTTGGTAAATTATCATCTTTAGATTTACCAAGCACAACAAGAGAAAACGGTCTTATGTTGTTTGGCAAATTAAATAATTCTGATATGGCATTTGACCTTTCTTCATTAGAACATATTCCACACCAAACAGAACCATAACCTTTTGCAGTAGCAGCAAGCAGAATGTTTTGAGTTGAAGCAGCACAGTCCTGAGGCAAATACCCACCATAAGCCAAAGATTGATCGCCAACAACTAAAATCGCAAGAGGAGCGCTCAATATCATTTGAGCTGATTGATGTACAGATGCAATCTTTTTATGCATCTGTACATCCTTTACAACTATAAAAGAATAACATCTTGTGTTTCTTGCTGTGGGCGCAGACATTGCTGCACGTAAAATATATTCCAAATCTCCTTGTTTTACATCTTCATTTATGTATTTACGAACACTTTTTCTTGCAAGCAAAATATCCATTTCCCCTCCATATATGTCAATTTTAGTACTAAAGATTATACCAATTTTTTATAGCTAACAAAAGATATGTTATAATTATAAGGATGAAAGAGTTACTAACAAAAAATTTAAATCATTCTCAAAAAGAAGCTGTACTTTGCACACAAGGACCTTTAATAATCTTTGCAGGAGCAGGGACAGGTAAAACTAGAGTTATAACCCATAGAATCGCTTATTTGCTTTCCATAGGAGTTAACCCATGGTCTATACTTGCTGTTACTTTTACAAACAAAGCTGCTTTAGAGATGAAACAACGTATAGCAGCCCTTATGCCAGAAACAAGACCTAACGTATGGGTGTCAACATTCCATGCTTTTTGTGCTTACTTTTTAAGGATTGAAGCAAAAAATATAGCGCTTGCATCTGACTTTTTAATATATGATTTTGCAGACCAAAAAAATGTAATCAGCGACTGCTTAAAAGAATTAAACATAGACGAAAAAAAATTCAAAGTATCTAGCATTGTAGACAACATAAGCCGTGCAAAAGATGATTTAAAATCTCCATCAGATATGGCATACGAAGCAGAACAAAACAATGATCTCAATAAGGTAATAACAGCAAAAATATATCAACTTTATCAAAAAAAGCTCGACATGGCACAAGCATTAGATTTTGGCGATTTAATAATGCGTACAGTTTTAACGTTACAACATTATCCTGAAATACTTGAAAAATATCAACTAAAATACATGTATATTTTGATTGACGAATATCAAGACACAAACCATGCCCAATACGTTTTTGTAAAACTACTTTCACAAAAACATGAAAATTTATGTGTTTGTGGTGATGACGATCAGTCTGTTTATTCCTGGAGAGGAGCTGATATAAAAAATATCTTAGATTTTAAAAAAGATTACCCTAAAGCAAAAGCTGTTAAATTAGAACAAAATTATAGATCAACACCAAAAATTTTAGCAGCTGCTTGGCAAGTTGTAAAAAATAATAACAATAGAGTCCCAAAACAGTTGTGGACACAAAACCCTGATGAAGGTTATGTATCCACAATAAAAGCCCTTAATGAAAATGATGAAGCTGAAAGAGTTACAAGTCTTATTGCAACAAAAATTAGACAATATCAATATAATTTTTCAGATTTTGCGATATTTTATAGGACAAACGCACAGTCCCGTACATTTGAAGATGCTTTCAGAAGAAACGGTATGCCTTATATGGTTATAGGCACATTGCGATTTTATGACAGAGCAGAAATTAAAGATATTATGGCCTATTTAAAGCTTATACACAATACAAACGACAATGTAAGTTTAAAAAGAATAATAAATGTTCCAAGAAGAGGAATAGGAAAAACTTCTTTAGAAGCTCTTGAAAAGTTTGCTTTATTAAAAGGTATACCAATTTGGGATGCCATTGTGTTGGCAAAAGGTGCAGGTCTTGGGAAAAACGCAGTAAATGCATTAAACTCTTTTCATCAACTGATTACGGCTTTTATCAACTTAAAAGATAAAACATCTGTAAAAGAGCTAGCTCAAAAAATAGTTGTTCATTCTGGTTATATTAAAGAACTCGAAGATGAAAATACTCAGGAATCCAAAACAAAAATAGAAAATATTCAAGAACTCATTTCAGCAATAACAGACTTTGAAAACCGTTCTCCAGATAAAAGTTTGTCAGGCTACTTAACACAAATTGCACTAGTAAGCGACATAGATGATTTAGACAACTCTAATGGAAAACTTACTTTAATGACTTTTCATCTAGCAAAAGGTTTAGAATTTAACAATGTTTTTTTGTGCGGGCTTGAAGAAGGGCTTTTTCCAATAGGCGAATCTGCTTATGACCCTGAAAACTTATCAGAAGAAAGAAGACTTATGTACGTAGGTATGACAAGAGCAAAAAAACATTTATATCTTTGCTGGGCAACAGAAAGAACTATTTTTGGGAAAACTAAATGGAATATGCCTTCTAGATTTATAAGTGAAGCTGGGTTTAAAGAAGAGTTTACAAAAAGAAATTTTATTCCAGAACATAATTTTAGAACTTTTAATAAACCAAAGTGGAACAAATATACAAATTACAATAATAAAAATCGTGCTCAAATAAAATATCGAGATGACAATGGCTATGATTACATTCCATCTGACAATGAAGTGCCAAACGATAAACCTCTTTACATTTCTCAAAAAAATGATGACTCTTATAAAATAGGTTCTAAAGTTTTGCATCCTGTTTTCGGTAAAGGGAAAATTATAGACAAAGTTGGTACAGATGACGATTTAAAACTTGTAATACTATTTGATTCTGGCAAGTGGAAAAAATTGTTAGCAAAAGCAATAAATATTACTATAATTGAATAAACAAAATTAAAACTAAACTTTTTAAACTTGCCTAAGCGTTTGTTTGAGTTGCTATTTCTTCGCTTAAGTCCTGATCACTTTTAACATCGCGTTTTTCTTCATCTACAAGTTTATTCTCATCAACAACTATCTGCTCAGGAGAAGTAGCATCATACTCTACTTGCATATTTTTCTTATTTTCTAACATATTAGAAACTTTCTTGGGTGCTTTAAATATTGAACTAATTATAAGAATTACCACCACAATTAAAAGAATTAGCATAAGATATAATTTGTTTTTATCTTGCATATTTCCCTCCAGGCATAACGTCATTGTATAAAATTTGAATAATTTTATACAATGGGTGATAGTTTAGATTTCGTAATTTAAATATATTTTATTAAAACAAAATGAACTTTAAAATTTTTTTTGGAATTGACAAAAAAAATATAAAAAAAAACTGTATAATATGTCAAAATTTTGACGTTTCGCTTTTCTCTAGAGAAGTTTCAAATGGACTTTTTGTCAAATCTACTAATATAAAAACTGCAACTATTATAGCTTTAAAAAACAATTTTCTTTCAGGAGATGCTATTTTATATTTAAAAGGTTCTCCTTGTGAAAATATTTTTGTTTTTGGCAGTTGTGGAGGCTATAGTAAAGTTACCTATGGGGATTTAGTTATAATAGATAAAGCCTACAACTTAGAAAGTTTTTCTAATATGTTAAATTTCAAAAATCAAGTTGATTATTATAGATCATCTACAAATTTGCTAAATTGTTTTTACAAAAAAAATATACATAAAAACTTAATAAAAACCAACAGTGCCTGTGTTAACTCTTTATACTTAGAAGCAAAATTTTTAGATTGGTTTAAAGAAAAAGAAATTTCTGCTATAGACATGGAATCGTCAATAATTTTGTCAGCATCTAGTAATATAGGCTCTAACGCAATTTGTTTAATGTATGTTTCAGACATTGTAAAAACAAATGCTGACATTTTTTTGAAAGAAAATTCTATAAAACAAAAAGTGTCTAACTCAAGAAAAAAGTTGGCAGAAATGATTTTAAGGTTTTGTGATGAACAATAGTACAAGTACTTTAAAATTATTAGAAGTATTCCAAAAACAATTCCCAAATTTTGGAACAAATAAATCCAGAGAAATATTTAGACTTATTAACGAAATTTCTAAAATTGAAAAAGTACCATTTAACACGATTTTAAACCTTTTAGAACCAACAAATTATCAAACAATTAAAAAGGCACTTTTACAACGCAGATACCCTAAAACTTTTCACAAAAACTCTTTAAATGCATATTATTTGCCAAAATATGAAATTGATCTGTACAAGAAAGCAGGCATTTTACAAAAAAAGTTTTATCCAAAAAATATTTACTATGAAAAAGATGCAACTAACAACGAACTGTTTACAAAAACAAAGACTTTATTTAAAAATGCCGCTTTTAAAGAAATAAGTTGTTTAAAAGATTTTACAAAAGAAAACTCTTTTACATTAACAGACTACAATAATAGATGTGACAATTTACTTTTAGTAAAAGAAAAATATGACTTTTTTAAGAAATGTCCTTGTTCACAAAACGTAGTAAACTGTGGATACTCTATTGTTAATTTAGGTCTGGGCTGTATTTATGACTGCAGTTATTGTTTTTTACAAGGATACCAAAATGTGCACGGAATTATTATCCCTTACAACATAGATGATTATTTAGTTGACGACAAAATAGTAGCATCTACAAAAGGGTTTTTTAATTATACCCGAATTGGGAGCGGGGAGTTTACAGACTCTTTAATTTTTGATGACATTACAAACTTTTCTAAAAAAATTATCAACTATTTTAAACACAAAAAAAATATTTATTTTGAGTTTAAAACACCCTTAATTCAAGAAAGATTATTTGCTGCAAAAAAGTGTGCACTGGCTGGCTTTAGCACGGCATTTCATTTTGATCCAGTAATTTATTATGATGGTTGGAAGCAAGGATATAAAGAAACAATAGATATGATTTTTGATATTGTACCAAACGCTAGTATTAAATGGATAAGCATTGGAACACTTAGAATGCCTACAACACAAAAAACAGTTATTGAAAATCGTTTTCCTCAAACCGATATTCTTAATGGAGAACTACTTCTGGGCAAAGATTTTAAGTTAAGGTATGACAGCAATTTAAGAATTGAAATTTACAAATATTTAGCACAATATATTAAATCTAAAAAATCAAAGGCCATTATTTACCTATGTATGGAAAATAGTAATATATGGAAAGCAGTCTTTAACAGTTAAGTCATTTTTATGTTGATAGGCAAAATTATAAAAGATAAATTCAAATTTTTATGCATATCACTAGTTGTATTTATATAAAAAATAAGATAATATAATACACACTTTTGGCAAAAACAACATAAAATGGATGATATATTAACTATTAAACAAAACTTGGCAAACCGTGTTCGCAAACGACGCAAAGAAATTAAACTGTCACAACTTATGCTGTCATGTAAATCACAGGTATCTCTTGGATCTATAAAACGCTTTGAGCGAAGTGGAGAGATATCATTGTCTTCTCTTTTGCGTATTGCTGTTGTTCTTGACTATGAAGCGGACTTTAATCAGCTTTTTACACGTAGAAATTACCAAAACTTAGATGAAATTATAAATGCAAAATAAAGTTATAAATGTATTTTATCATGGAAAGAAAGTGGGGCGTGTTGCCATGACAGACACGCGTTGCTGCGCTTTTGAATATGACAAAGCTTGGCTGTCTGATGGTTTTTCTATATCTCCTTTTAAGCTTCCTCTTGAGAAAAAAGTCTTTATAGCAAATCCAGACCCTTTTGATGGAAACTTTGGTGTATTTAATGACAGCCTGCCTGACGGTTGGGGCAGAATGCTTATAGATCGTATGCTTGTAAAAAAAAGGGTTAACCCTGCACAAGTATCGATTTTAGATAGACTTGCAATTGTAGGGGCCAGTGGAATGGGGGCCTTAGAATATAAACCTGAGACTATTCTTTCTACAGCATCTGTAACAACAAATGATATAAATAAACTAGCAGAAGAAGCGCATAATATGTTAAACGAGAACGCATGTACAGAAAATGCCCTTGACGATCTTTTAAAACTAGGAGGAGCTTCAGGTGGTGCACGTCCCAAAGTTTTGTTGAGAATAGATAATGAAAGTTGGCTTATCAAATTTTGTGCGTTGAGCGACCCTAAAAACATAGGAAAGCAAGAATATGAGTATTCTATAATAGCAAAAAAATGCGGTATAAATATGCCTGAAACACACCTCTTTAAAAACAAATATTTTGGTGTAAAACGGTTTGACCGTAAACCAAATGGAGAAAGAGTTTTTGTGCTCTCAGCAAGTGGATTGCTTGAGTCTTCACACCGTTATCCTTCACTTGATTATGTTGATTTGCTCAATGCAGCTTTAAAATTAACAAAAAGCTATGCAGAAGTGGAAAAAATGTTTAGAATTATGTGCTTTAATGTTTTTGCTCATAATCGGGATGATCATTCTAAAAATTTTTCATTTTTGTACGATAATAACAGTTGGATTGTATCCCCTGCTTATGATCTTGTATATGCAGAAGGAATGGGTGGAGAACATGCCACTACAATTAATGGCGAAGGCAAAAAACCAAATGAAACAGACATAATTAATGTTGCAGAAAAAGTAGGGTTAAATTTAAATAGAACTAAACATATTCTTAGTACAATAAAAACTTACATATACCAATCAGATATCCAAAAACATTTAAAAAGATAACGGAATATAACTATTTAGTATCATCACAGGCGTATGTGTTGAGTTTTGATCAAATAATACCTGACTTGAGCGGGTTAAAAAAACAGCCCCTTGCACATCAACATGCACACCCTACAGATTAACATTAGGCAAACTCAGGTCACTTTTAGATAAGACTATAGTGTTATTAGCAGCAGTAACCGTAGAAATATTACTACTTCATTACTACTTCCAGCATTAACCCCCACTCGCGCCGCATAAACATTCAACCCTCCCACTCCATCACAGCGACATAGTAGTTTGGTTGATCTAGTTTAGAACCTTACCTACGTTACTAGAGCAATCGCAACAAACATTTAAACAAATTAGCAAACTAGCAAAATGAAAAGACAAGAAAGACATAAATGAATTTTGCTTCAGACAATGCTAATTTGTAATATTAAAGTTTATTGCTCATAGAGCGCTCTTTGATGTAACTCCGATAAGGTTCTAAACTAGACCCAACCACCGTCCCATAGTCATTAAGCAAATACACATAAACCCCGTACAACCTACTTCAACACTACTACTAATGTTAATAGTATTATTGTCCATATTGATAGGACAGTCCACAGATATAGGATTACTTGCATTATCCTTTGGATCAAGACTTAAATTTAAATACGCTCCATAAACATAATTAACACTAAACGTGCTGTAAGTTACTAGATTAATTGTTTGACCTGCTATACTTACACTTGTCTCCTTAAAACCCTGTCAATTCAGAGGTAATATGTACAAAAGTATGGTATAATATTTTTATGAGCAATTATAAAATTCTACTTATTAGTCTGCTACTTTTTACATGCCATACTTTAAAAGCTCAAGAAGAAAACACAACCATAAACAAACAAAATGTTACAACTCAGACAGACCTAACTGTATCCTCAAGTACTGTAGAAGACTCAAGCACATCTAAAGCAGCAAAAGCTTTACAAGAAGCTGCTAATGATTCCAAAACGAAATCTAAAATTATTTTAGCGCAAGTTTATTATCAAAAATCTTATAATGCGTTTAAAGATAACAATCTTAAACGCGCAAAGAAAAACTTTAATTTGCTTTTAGACACCTTAAAATCTGCAGATATTGACCCTGCTTTATATTTTGTTATTTTCGACGATTTAAATGAAATATTAAAACAATTAAATACTATATATTCTTCTACTGCAGCTACTATAACGTCAATCACTAAAGATTACTCAATTGCTATGTCTTCTGAAGATAATTCTCTTGTAGAAAAGTATATTGCTATATATTCCTCTAAACCTGCAAAAGAAAGGATACAACTTGCTTTCGAGCGTAGTGGAGCATACAAAGATATTATCTTGAAAACTTTAAAAGAAATGAATTTGCCAGAAGAGTTGTTATATTTACCTATGGTTGAAAGTTTATACAATATTAACACCATATCCCACGCAGGAGCAGTAGGACTTTGGCAAATTATGGCGCATAGAGGGAGGGCCCTTGGATTGCAAATCAACTATTGGGTAGATGAAAGAAAAGACCCAGAAAAATCTACAAAAGCTGCGTGTTTATACTTAAAACAACTATATCTTATGCTAAATGACTGGCACTTAGCGCTAGCTGCATATAATAGAGGGGAGTATGGACTTATTAGAGATATGAGATTTTCTAATGCTTCAAATATTTCTGAAATGATTAATAGAAATGCTATACCAAAAGAAACACAAAAATATGTGCCCCAATTTATAGCAGCTGCAACAATCGCTAAAGATTTAAAGTTCTACGGTTTTAGCGATCTTAAATATACCCCTCCTTTAAAATATGATGTATATTATACTGACAAAGTTATAGATTTAAAAATTGTTGCAAGTTGTGCAAATACAACATTAGAAAAAATAAAAAAATTAAACCCTGCACTACAAGCTTGGAGTACTCCTTTAGGGTATTCAAACTTTGCACTAAAAATACCTTATGGTAGCAAAGATCTATTCTTAGAAAATCTCTCTAAAGTTAAAGATTTAAATCCTTCTCCAGGGTTTGTAAAACATAAAGTTGTAAAAGGTGAATATTTAGAAAAAATTGCATCTAAATACAAAACTTCGCCAAAAGAAATTTATAAAGACAATCCAACCTTATCAAAACACAAATATTTAAAACCTGGACAAACTCTTATAATTAGGCCTGGAAGAAAATATTTTAAATAATCTGCATTCTAATATAATTATACTGAAAAAATTTTAATCAAATGGATATAAAATGAATATAGAAAAAATAGATGAGTTTTTTACAAAGCGCGTTAAGATCTACGACGAATACATGTTAAATGTTGTTGGTTGTCGCCAAGGTTATAAAAAAATGGCAGCACTCATTCCACCACATACAAAAAATTCACTTGACTTAGGATGTGGTACAGGATTAGAGCTTGACGAAATTTTTAAAGTTTATCCTGATATAAATGTTACAGGAATAGATTTAACACAGGCAATGCTAAACGAACTTAAAAGGAAATATCCTAATAAAAATTTAAACTTAATCTGCGGCAATTATTTTAATATTGATTTCGGTAAAAGAATATTTGACGTTACCATTTCATTTGAAACATTACATCATTTTAAGCATCAACAAAAACTAACAATTTATAAAAAAATCTACGAATCGCTTATCTCAAACAGAGTTTATATAGAGTGCGACTATTTTGCTATAAATCAATTAGAAGAAAATTTTAATTTTATACAACGTGATCAATTTTACACTAAAAACAATATTCAAGAATATCAGTTATATCATTATGACACGCCATTAACGGCAGAAAACGAAATTGCTCTTCTTATAAAAGTTGGTTTTAGAAATGTAAAAAAGGTTTGGCAAATAGGACAAACTGCTATTATTGTAGCTAAAAATATATAGTCTTACAGGCCTATTTTTCTAAACTAACCACAGCTATTTCACTTATGTTAAAAAGTCTCATTGGTGGGCCCCAATGCCTAGTCCCTGAGGTTATATACATAGTTGACCCGTTATTAAAATATAGCCCATAATAATATTTCATAAAATATTTTCTAACTATTGTTGCAGGTGGAATTTGCCCAGCATGTGTGTGGCCCGAAAGCTGTACTATTTTAACATCATTATTAGAAGAATAATCAAAAGATTCTGGCCGATGACTTAAAAACAGTACTGGGCAAGCTTTATCTATGTTAGATAAAGCCTTAATAATACTTTCTTGGCTTTTATAATCTTTATCTTTAATACCTGCAACGTTGATAATGTTGTTTGCCAAAACACTATCATTTTCTAAAACTTTGATGCCAAGCTTTGCAAACATGTCTAAATAAGATTGCACGCCTGTGTAATACTCGTGATTGCCTGTTACAGCAAATGTTCCGTACTTGGCTTTTAACTTTTGGAACCCATACTCAAGATACTTATCATTTTTATTAATATCTACATCTATAACATCACCGGTAATAGCTATCATGTCAGGCTTTAGAGAAATAACCTTATCAAAAATTTTGTTTATAACTTTTGGATTTGTGTATTTATTAATATGAATATCTGAAAGTAAAACTACTTTTAGAGAATTTACAGGTAAGGTCGGTACTTTTATTTTTATATCTCTTATATTTAACACAAAAGCAAAATCTATCAAAGATATAAGACAAGCTATAATACTTAAAAATGATGTTATCATGGTTGAATAATATCTAAAATTTTTAATTTTTAATATGCAGTTAATAAGATTGGCAACATCATTTGCAATAAAAAATGTAAGCATTATTTGTCCTATACCCATACACATAAAACCAAACGGAACAATATAATAAATTAAAGGAATAGTGTACCTATTATTAATAAAAGATAGAACACTTAAAGTAGCAATAAACGCTAACAAACTATATAAGTATCTTTTGTATGGATATCTTATGTTCAACCCAAAATTTATACGCCAAGCAATATAAATAAAACTTAAATAATATACAATTATAACAATAAACATTATTCCTCTTTAAGACACATCATAAGACTTTGCCTAGCCTTAAGTAGAAATTTTGTAGCCGTATCAGAAAGATAGTCTGGATACGACCAAGGGAGTTTAATGTATCCTCTTTTTTTATATATAGTTGTAACTTCTCCATAGATGCCATTATCTAAGTAAATTCTATGACTATAATCTTTTGTTGTAGCAAGAATAACGTTTGCCGGAGTAATATATCCAGGATCTACATTTATTTGTCTTTTAGAATTTATTGCAAATGAATCCTCTAGAGAGTTTGTAAAAACTTTTATACTAGCAAGTTGTGAGGATAAAATTACCTTTTCAAAAGAAATCCATAAACGTTTTAAATTCTCTCCCATTTCTGGATTGTAATAACTTGAAAAATTAAAAGGCATAATATCACTAACAAAATCTATTTTCCCAAATTTGTTTTCTAAAATAGCAAATGTGTCTTGCTTTATTTTTTCATTTGAAAAAATTATTCCACAAAACAATTTCACTTTTTTTTGAAGTTCCAATAATCCCCACCTTGTCCTCTTTATTGTTATAACTTTTTAGTTTACTATAAAATATTAAAATTGTAAAATATAATTTATATAAATTTACTGTTTAGGTGCCGCATGTGAAAAAATATTTTATTGTGTTTTTATTTTCAGCTTCTTTTATGTTTTTAATTAAGACCTGTTTTGCTAACTTAATTGAAAACACAGATTATTTTGTAGATTTTCAAGAACAAACAACAAACATGGCAGCAATTTTACATGTAAATTTTATAAGTGTTTTCCCAGATGTTGACCAAGCTGAAGAAATAGTAAACCAACAATTAAAAAAGTATGGCAATTTAATTACACAAACTGGCCATTACAAAAATATTATTGGTTCTGCTTGGTATGTAAACGAACTAGACCCGGCAAATCCTATAAAAATTAAATTTCAAAAAGATCTTGGCGCCTACGTTTGGATTGGGAAAACAAAAACAATCGTCACATTCCCAAGGTATATGGCTTTTTTAAAGAAAAACCTTAATAAACATACCAAATAACAACTTACTCGTCTTTCATAGAACAAAATTCTCCGCACATTGTACATACATCTTCTTGCCGCGGAAATAATTTTGCCCTTTCTTTTGCAAATTTTTCTGGATCTAAACAAAATTCTTTTTGCTTATCCCAATTTCTTGCTTTACGCCATTTAGACATTTCGTTATCACGTTCCCTTGCACCTTTAACACCTTTAACAATATCTGCAGCATGCCCTGCTATTCTTGCAGAAATCACACCTTCATGGACATCGCAAACGTCAGGAAGTCTTAAATGTTCAGCAGGAGTAACATAACAAATAAAATCGACACCATAAGAAGCAGCTAACGCTCCACCTATTGCCGATGTTATATGGTCGTACCCTGGCGCTATATCTGTAACTAAAGGCCCTAAAAAATATAAAGGAGCATTATGTCCCATCCTCTTTGCAAGGGTAACATTTGCTTCTATTTGGTTTAAAGGGATGTGCCCTGGACCTTCTATCATAGACTGAACTCCCACTTGTCTTGCCCTTATAACAAGCTCTCCTAAAACTGAAAGTTCTGCAATTTGAGGGCCATCTGAAGCATCATATATACATCCAGGCCTAAACCCGTCACCTAAACTTAATGTAATGTCATACTTTTTTGCAATTGTTAAAAGCCTATCATACTGCTCGTTGAGAGGGTTTTCTTTACCAGTTGCATTAATATACTTAACTAGGAAAGAGCCTCCTCTGCTTACCACTCCTGCTAAACGCCCCTGTCTATTTAATATTTCTACATTAGCTCTGTTAATACCACAATGAACTGTAATAAAATCTACCCCTTGTTGCGCTTGCTCTTCTATAATGTCAAATAAAAGTTCGTCATCTATTTGAGATACTTTTTTACCATTTGCAACTGTTTTACAAGCTGCTTCATAAATAGGAACAGTGCCTATTTGAACAGGCGAAATTGCAAGAATTTCTTTTCTTATTTGAGTTAAGTTACCACCTGTAGACAAATCCATAACAGCATCTGCCCCAGATTTGACTGCAACATCAAGCTTTGCAAGTTCTTCTTTAATATCTATATGATCTGGAGAAGTACCAATATTAGCATTAATTTTGGTTTTTAATCCTGTACCAATGCCGACAATTTTCTTAAAATTTCTATTAATATTTTTAGGTATAACAATGCTACCTGATGCAACACCTTCTCTAATAAAATCTTCATTTAAATTTTCTAATTGCGCCACTTTTTTTATTAAGTCATTTTCTTGTTTATTTTGTGCAGCTTCAATTAACGTCATTTTATTTTCCTCTTTTTGTAACGTACTTTTGATTTTTACTTTTAGGTTTATCTGGCATTGTCAATGATAGTCTCCCAGATTTAACAAGTGGATTTAAAATAGATTTCCTAAAATAATCTCTATTTCTCATTTTAATGTGGCTTTGTATTTCGCGTCTTGTCTTTGGAACTTTACAAAATAAAAGAACTTCTTTTTCATTATCATGCATGGTGTCTTGCATACCATCATGCATGGTGTCTTGATGTAAATTTCTATTTAAAAAATCTATACGAAGACTAAATTTAAATACATTTTCGTCAGAAATTACTGGATCATAACCCGAATATAATTTACAAAATTTGTATAACTTTCTAACCCCTGATCCAAGTTTTTCTACCCTACCAATTTGTCTAAACAGCCTGGCAATATTAGGATTTTTAGGGTGTGGCACTAAATTAGAAAGATTCATGATACCATTTATATATGGTCTATTGCTGTTTTCTGTTAAAATTCTATCTTTTTCTATTATAAATCTTGTAGGTTCCCTGCCAAGGTACTCTTTATGTACAATAATGTTGGCTATCAATTCACGAAAAATATTGCTTCTTAAACTTATTCTTTGACCAGTTTCTTCCATATAAAAAGGATCTGGTAAATGTTTTACGACAAATTCCATTGCTTGTTCGTAAGAATCTATAAGATTTGTTCTTAAATCAACTCTGTCATCGTATCTGTCAGGATTATCAACTCTTTTAATTAAATCTATACTAAATCCAGGAGCTGCAGCAGCGATAACTTCATCTCTACCAAACAAAAGTATACCAGCTAATGTAAAACCTTCTTTCCCTGTAGCAAGATCTTTTTGATATAAAGAAGATTCTTTCAATATATCTTTATCCGACATACCTTTCCATTGATTGTCATTGTTTTGAATGTTTGCTAACTTCCTAACTTTATCTATTAAGTCTTTTCGTAAATCGCTCATTTTAACGGCAGGAAATATCCTATTTTCAGAATAAGAACTTTGTTTTCTTATATATAAATTTGCAACTTCTTGATTATTATTTGTAATATCAAAATCACCTGAATTATTACGTATAAAAATTCTTGAACCACATCTATATACTTGCGAACCCTCTGGAACAAAAATATGTAAAATAACTTTATCTTCTATATAAACTTCTTCAACAGACAGACAAAACGCTGGAGATAATTTTGATTGATTATTTACAGAATTGACAAAGTCTTGTTTGATTAAAGAAATATATTCTTTATTAATTCCAACAATTTCTTTATTATCTTTAACCCCAAGAAAAATATCTCCACCTTTTGTATTTAAAAAAGCACAAACAGTTTCATAAACACTGTTTCCTATTTTATTATAACATTCCTTAAATTCTCTATTTATACTTTCACCTTGTGAAGGTATTTTTATTGTTTCTTTATTCATTTAAAAGTTTTCCGCTTAGTCTATCTTGCTACAAAAAAATCTTTATATTTCAAATAAACTTCTTTTTCTATCATATAAGTTTCGTATCTTTGTTTTTTAAATTCTGGTGGAAATTCAGGGTAAAAATTTTTTGAATATTCTTCTAAAACTCTCAAGGATTCTTGCGCTCTTTTAAAGTTAGCAACAACTATAGAACATAAATCTTTTTTTGAAGTTTCAGACATTTGTCTACCCCAATCGTCAAAAGAATCTCTTTCTTTTATAATGGTATCATAAACGTTTCTTAAAATTTTGTCTGTATTGTGGCGAATTGCGCGAACTTTTTTATAAAGTTTTCCATCGTTTAAAACAAACCTTAAACTATCTTCTACAACTCTTAATCCTTCTCGGCAACGGTTTAAATTAGCGTCAATAATCCTTAAAACAGCTTTTTGGGCAGAAACGTTTAGAGAATTTATACAAGAAGAAAAAGATAGATTTGTTTTTTGATTATTAAATTTGCTACCAACTTTATTTTTGTGTTTTTTTAGAAGCATATCTTTCTACTATTATGTTTATTAGATTTGTTGTAGATCTACCTTTTACAAAAGGAAATCTGTACACTTTTTTTACGTATTCTCTGCCAACAATTTCTGATAACCTATAATCGCCACCTTTAACTAAAATGTCTGGGCGAAGTTGGCTTAAAATTTTCTTTGGAGTTTGTTCTCCAAAAACAACAACATAGTCTACAGGCTTTAATGTAAGTATCACTTTAGCTCTATCTTTTTGGTTTACCAATGGTCTTTTAGGCCCTTTAAGACAATTTAACGATTTATCTGAATTTATTGCAACTATCAAAATGTCGCCTAAACTTTTAGCTTTATTAAAAAGACTAGTATGACCTAAATGCAATAAATCAAAACATCCGTTTGTGAAAACTACTTTTTTACCATCTTTTTGAAGCCTTAAAATCTCTTGCTTCATCTCTCTTCTTGTTAATGCTCTTTTAATATTTTGTAAATTTTTCATGTTCTTATTACCATTTTAAAATTGGATTTCTTGCTGCTTCAACTTCGTTTAACCTTTTAACAGGAGTATTAACCGGGGCATCTTTTACTTTTTGAGGACATTTATTAGATTCTTCTAATATAATTTTAATAAGTACTTCAACAAATTTGTCTAATGTTTCTTTAGATTCTGTCTCAGTTGGCTCTATCATCATTGCTTCTTCTACAATAGCAGGAAAATATACAGTTGGAGCATAATAGCCATAATCTAAAAGTCTTTTAGCAACATCTAATGTTCTCACACTATTTTTCAAAACAGATTTTGGTGAAAGTACAAATTCGTGCATGCATTTTTCTCCTGCAGGCACATCAACTATATTTTTTAACTTTGCAAGCATATAATTTGCATTTAACACTGCTTGTTCTGACACATTTTTTAAACCAACACTTCCTAATGATTTTATATAAACATATGCCTTTAAAAGGACAGAAAAATTCCCAAAAAAAGATTTAATTTTGCCAATACTTTTTGATTTTTTATAATTTAAAATATATTTTGACTTTTTAAGTTCTACTCTTGGAACTGGCAAAAAAGGTTCCAAAAAAGCTTTTACGCCAATAGGGCCTGCGCCTGGCCCACCACCACCATGAGGCGTAGAAAATGTTTTATGTAAATTTATATGCATAACGTCAAAACCCATATCGCCTGGCCTTATTATCCCCATAACAGCATTAAGGTTTGCTCCATCGTAATACAAAAGGCTTCCATTGTCGTGAACTATTTTTGAAATTTCTAGTACTGATTTTTCAAATACTCCTAAAGTGTTAGGAACTGTAAGCATAACAGCTGCAACTTCTGGCGTTAAAATTTCTTTTAATTTTTCTATAGATAAACTACCGTCAAGTTCAGACTTGAAAGGAGTAATGTCAAAACCAGCAAGCGCTGCAGATGCAGGGTTTGTGCCGTGAGCAGAGTCGGGAATAATTATTTTGGTTCTTTTTTGTTTTATAGATTTAAAATATTTTGAAATCACTAAAAGGCCTGTAAATTCTCCATGAGCTCCAGCTACAGGTTGTACTGAAAAGTAATCTACCCCAGAAATTTCACATAAATCTTTTTCTAGTTTATAAATTACTTCTAAAACACCTTGCATACTCTCTTGTGCTTGATAAGGATGAATAGCATTAAACTCGTTAAACTTTGCAATACGTTCATTGATTAAGGGATTGTATTTCATAGTACATGAACCAAGCGGATAAAATGTTGTACTTAAAGCATAGTTTTGCCTTGAAAGGTTTATAAAATGTCTAAGCAAGTCACTTTCAGCAATATTTGGAAGACCCAAATAAGAATTTCTTTTTAAGTTTTCTGAGATTTGATAGTCATATTCTACATCTAAATTTACACTATAAGCGGGTTTACATTCGCTAGACATCTCATTTAATAATTTTTCCATTTGTGTTCCTTCTACATTAAAAACAAAAATTTTATTTTTATATTTTTGCAAGGAGTTCTACTAATTTGTCTATCTCTTTTTTGGTTCTCTGTTCTGTTACACAAAACAATAAACAGTTTGCTAAGTTCTCATTAAAGTCAGATAAATCTAAGGGGCCTAAAATATTATTTTTCAATAAAACTTTGTTTATCTTTTTTATATTTTTTTGAGTTTCTATTACAAACTCGTTAAAAAAAGTTTTGTTTTCAAACTTTACTTTAAAACCCTCTAAAGACTTAATTTTGTTAAACGCATATCTAGCTTTTGAGATATTCGTTTTAGCAAGGTTAACAAAACCTTCGGCTCCCCAACCAGCTAAAAACACGCAACCTGCTAAAGCATTTAAAGACGCGTTTGTACACATGTTAGATGTAGCTTTTTCTCTTCTTATATGCTGTTCTCGAGACTGTAAAGTTAAAACAAAACCTCTTTTATGATCTCTGTCTGTAGTTTGACCTACAATTCTGCCCGGCATTTTCCATTCTAAAGATTTTTTTACAGCCATAAAACCAAAAGTCGACCCGCCTACAGCCATTGGAGAACCTAAAACTTGTCCTTCTCCAACAGCAATGTCTGCATTATATTCTCCAGGAGCTTGAAAAAGTCCAAGAGATAAAGGGTTAACCACAGCAATAAATAAACCATTTTTAGATTTTGTAGCAGTGGACAACATTTGCATATCTTCGATTATACCTAAATAATTTGGAGACTGTATTACAACAGCTGCAGTGTTGTCATCTATATTAGCTTCTAAAACAGTTCTCTCTATTGCACCATCGGCTCCTTGATGTAAAACAACTAGTTCTGCTTTAGAGTTTTCCAAATAAGTTTTAACTGTTTGTATATATTCTGGATGAAGCAAAGAAGAAATTAATATTTTATTTTTTCCACTCATTCTTAAAGCAAAAAGAACAGCCTCTGCTACTGATGTAGAGCCGTCATATAAAGATGCGTTTGCAATATCTAATCCCGTTAAAGTACAAATTAAACTTTGATACTCAAAAATAGCTTGTAGCGTACCTTGACTTGCTTCTGCCTGGTATGGAGTATAAGCCGTTAAAAATTCTGACCTGCCAATAACTTCCCAAACTAAAGAAGGTATATAATGATCGTAAATCCCTGCACCTTTAAAAGTGGTAAAAATTTTATTTTTTAAAGCTAACCTCTTAAAAGAATTCAAAAGCTCTTGTTCTGTTTGTCCACTAGAAATGTTTAACTCTTTAACTCTTAAATCTTTAGGGATATCACTAAAAAGCTCATCTATACTTGTAACACCTATAGAATCTAACATCTGTTTTTTTGCTTTGTAATTTTGTTGTGTATAGTCCATATTACCTATTTTAAACTATTGTTTGATATGCTTGCGCATTTAATAAACTATTGAGTTCTGTCTTGTCTGATAGTTCAATCGTAAACAAGTAACCTTGCTCATACGGTGATTGGTTTACAAGTTCAGGGTTAGATAAAACATTATCATTTATAGCAATAACTTTACCACTAACAGGAACATATATATCAAAAGCAGATTTGACAGATTCTATCACTGCAACTGGAGAATCTTTTTTTACAGTTCTACCAATTTCTGGAAGTTCAACATGAACAATATCTGTTATTTCGTGTTGAGCAAAATCTGTTATACCAACTATAGCTTTATTGTCCTCTACTCTTATCCATTCATGCGTTTTTGTATACTTTAAATTTTGTGGTATGTTCATTATTGTTCCTTTTAACAAATTATCTTTTACAAATAAAGTCTTACACTTACATTTGGAATATCGTCTACATCACTTGAAAATCTGGTAAAGTTGCTACCTACAGTTAACCTTAGTCCACACTCTGATGAAAGAGATAAATTATCTAAAACAAACCACTCTACACCAAGCCCTCCAATGAAAGTTACATCTTGTTTAGAATCCTTGCCTGAATGTACACCTACTGTAGGCGATACATATACATTCAACTTTTTATATGCTTTAATTATTCTTAACGCTTTTACACCAAAAGCATAGGCATTACCAAACCTACCACTATAACCACCGCTAACTGTTCTAAAACTAAAAAAACCTTCAAGACCAACTATATTTGTTAAATAATACCTTACAGCTAACGCTGTATTCCCTATCCACGTAGTATTTGTACCTATTGTAAACTTGCCTTTAAAACTATTAACTCTTCCTTCCTGAGCAAAAACACAAACATTTAATAGAAATATAAAAATAATGGACAAAATCAATTTTTTCATTAACTTTTCCTCTCTTGTTTATTTTATTTCATTAATTCTATTTTGAGCTTTTTCTGCTTCTAAAGTTGCAGGGAAATTGATCAAAATTTCGTTAAACGTTTTTACTGCCTCATCTCTAGAACCTGAAAGAAGATAATATTCAGCTAAGTTTAAATAAACATCCTTTATTAAAAAATGGCTGGGATACTTATCTATAAACTCCTTTGAAGCGTTTATAGCATTAAAGTAATCTTGTTTTGTATCAAAGATATAAATTATTCTAACTTGAGCTAAAGGTTTTATTTTTTCAGGTTTTGCATCTTTTACAGTATCGTTTAAAAGTTTTAATGCTTCTTCATACGCACCTATTTGAGTAAACATGTCTGCCTTTAAAAGTCTTGCCTGGTATGCTGCAGGCATTTTAGTGTACTTAGATATTGTTTCATCTAATAGTTCTACCCCCTGTTTTTGGTTTCCTTGAGAAAAAGCAACATAAGCTGAAGCTAGTTTTGTAGAAGCTACATTGTTTTGGCGATGTTTGAAACATACAACAAAAATAATTGTAACAACAACTGCTAAACCAATGCTTATAGATGTAAAAAATTTAATCCTTTTATCCTCTTTTTGTTTTTTTAACAGTTTTGAGATCATTGTTTTTAAGTTAACTTTCATTTTATTTGATCCTCATTTATTTATTTCTCTATACAACTTATTATGAAAGACTTCCGTGCAGTAAATAATTTTAACTTGAAAATTATAACAAAGCATTACTTTACAGTCAATTAAAACTGCATTTATTCTTATGTATTTTGACAGTCTATTTTATTATAACATTAGAAAAAAATTATTCATAATAAATATCTGGCTTGACTGGCTTTAAGAAAAAGTAAGATTTCACCAATATAAATTGTTAGTTTGTGAGCTAAATGCAGAGATCTAGTTTAGAATCTTATCGGAGTTACCTTAAAGAGCAGCTTATGAGCAATAAACATTTAATATTTCAAATTAGCACTGGTTGAAGCAAAATACATTTAAGCCTTTGTTGTCTTACCATTTTGCAAGTTTGCTAATTTGTTTAAATGTTTGTCGCGATTGCTCTCTGAGTGAGCCACTCTAGTAACGTAGATAAGATTCTAAACTAGGTCAAACTAAGCGAACCGTCTGAGCAACAAAAGATTACTGTCAGGTACAACAATTGTTAAATATAAAATTGGTCACACTTAAGGCTAAACGCAGATTGAATTAATTCAATTTTATTATTATATATTGCTATTATGTCAAAACGTATCTCGCTTTTGATATTGTTTTTCTTTACGTAGACAATAGCAGACTTAATAATTTTTTGTTGTTTAGGAAATGTTACAGCTTCTTGAGGAGTGCCAGCATATAAAGACTTTCTATATTTTACCTCTATAAAAACTAGTGTGTCTTTATCTTTTGCAACTATGTCTATTTCGCCAAACTTAGTAGTAAAGTTTGTTGTTAAAATTTTATACTTGAGTTTTTTTATATACGACAACGCTTCTTTTTCTTTATCAAAACCTACACCTCTTGCAGTTATTGGTTTTAAAAACACAAAATTTATCCTATACTCTACTTTAGTTGACTTATATTACATATCGGCGCAAAAGATTTTCTATGTATTGGACAAATACCATATACTTTTATAGCCTCAATATGCTTTTTAGTACCATAACCCTTGTGGTTCTCAAACCCGTATAAAGGATATTCTTTTGCATATTTATCCATTAAAGTGTCTCTTGTAACCTTTGCAAGTATTGAAGCTGCCGCAATTGCAGCACTTTTTGCATCTCCCCCAACAATTGTTTCTTGAGTAATATCTAAACCTTTTACTTTACAATTACCATCTATTAAACAAATGTCTGGTTTTTTTTCTAATTGTAAAATACTATTTTTCATTGCAAGAAGCGTAGCTTGCAAAATATTTATTTTGTCTATTGTGTTGCTATCTACAGCAGAGATAGCATAAAACAAAGCTTTTTCTTTTATTATTTTAAAAAGGATTTCTCTTTTTTTTGATGATAATTTTTTCGAATCGTTTAAATTGCCAATCATGCAGTTTTTGGGGAGAACAACAGCTGAAGCTACTACAGGGCCAGCTAAAGGACCTCTCCCAGCCTCATCGATACCAGCTACGAGCTTGAGCCCCTTACTGTAAAAAATTTTATCAAAAGCAAATAGATCCATCTATTTTTTAGTTTGTAAAAGATACTTGAGCTGACTTTGCTTTATTAGTACTTGCAACTCTTCTTGAAGAATCTTCAGAAATTCTTGCAGCTTTCCCTGAAAGATCTCTTAAATAATATAGCTTTGCTCTGCGCACTTTCCCATATCTTACAACTTCAATTTTTTCAATGTGAGGAGAATTTATAGGAAAAATCAATTCTACTCCTACACCAAAAGAAACTTTCCTCAATGTAAAAGTTTCTGAAAGCCCACTGCCCTTCATGCGCATTACTATGCCTTCAATAACCTGAACTCTTTCATTTGAACCTTCAATTACTTTAAAGTATACTTTTACCTGATCACCAGGTCTAAAAGATATGCCTAAGTCTTTTTTTTGCGCTAATTGGACATATTCTAGCAATGACACTTGCCCCACGATACCTCCTCATAGATAAAAAACTAATCGCCTCCCCTTGATCGCTTGGGGCAGCCAAGAAGTTAAATTAAATAATATCTTTCAGTCTATTTTTTTCTTTACTCGTACAAAGCAATCCCAACAAATCCGGGCGCCGTTTTCTTGTGCGCTCATATGCTTCACTTTTCCGCCATAGGTCAATCTTTTTATGATCTCCAGACAACAAAACCTCAGGAACTTTGTTCCCTTTAAATACAGCCGGCCTTGTATAATGTGCATAATCTAAAATCCCGTTATAAAACGAATCATTTTTAACTGAAGATTCTTCTTTTACAACTCCAGGAAGCAGCCTTGCAAGGCTGTCTACTACCACCATGGCAGGAATTTCGCCACCTGTAAGAACATAATCACCTATAGATATTTCTTCATCAACATAGTTAATAATACGTTCATCTATGCCCTCATAATGTCCGCAAACAAAAACTAAATGTTTAAGCTTTGAAAATTTTTTTATGATTTCATTATTTAAAGTTTTACCTTGTGGTGACATGTAAATAACGTAAGGTTTAGAATAATAATTCTTATAAAGATTGTTCTTCTTTTTTACACCTACACTCTTTATAGCATCATATAAAGGTTCTGGCTTTAAAACCATTCCTACCCCACCACCAAATGGCTTATCATCAACTTTTTTATGTTTATCTTTAGAAAAAGACCTTATATCTGTAACTTTTATCTGTAAAATACCATTTTTTACTGCTCTTACTATCAAGCTTTCCGTAAAAGGTCCTTGAAACATTTTTGGAAATATTGTAAGAATATCAATCTTCATACACTAAATAACCGTTATACTCAAAAGTATCATCAGCCGATTTTACTTGACCGTAAATATCATCATACTCTTTGGGCAAAACTACAAAAACTTTTTTTCTTGTAATATTTACTTCTTTTATTACATTTTTCAAAGCAGGAATCAAAACTTCTTCATTATAATACTTAACAACCCAGATATCGTTACTACCAGTAGCTATAATATCAGAAAGAACTCCTAGCCTATATCCATTTTGATTAAAAACCTCAAAACCTAATATATCGGAGATCTTCCACTTTAAATCATTTTTTTTAAAATCCATTTACTTTTACTCTACTACTTCAACAGTTGCTCTCTTGTCAAGCTTTGCAGAAGCCGAATTTACAATAATTCTTATTGCCTTAATAATCCGTCCCTCTTTACCAATAATCTTACCTCTATCTCCAGCCGCAACTTTAAGTTCTAAAACAGTAGCTTTTTCTCCAGCAATCTCTTTAACTTCAACTTGGTTAGAATCATCAACTAAAGCTTTCGCAATCATAAGTACTAAATCCCTCATAAATCCTCCTGTTTAAAACATAAACTCACCAATTTATCTATTTTCTATTGTTTGATTTTTCTTTATTAATACAGCAACAGTTTCAGAAGCCTTTGCACCTATACTTAACCAATAATTAACTCTATCCATATTAACATTACACTTACTATCTTTAGCTATCGGATCATATTGACCTAAAATTTCAATAGGTTGACCATCCCTTTTTGTTCTTTGGTCAATAGCTACAATTTTATAATAAGGTCTTTTTGGTTTGCCACTTCTTTGCAAACGTAAACGCACTGCCATCTTAAATACCCCCATAAATACCAACATACAACAACCCTACAAATAGTAAATAGTTTAGTTATAGAATTAAGGCAGGATTATATATATCTTCTTATCTGCCATCCTATCTTTTGAGAACAACTATAACACATTTACACAATTTGTGCAAGTGCACATTACATACAATATATTAAAACGGAGGGGGAGAGATTCGAACTCTCGGTACGGACCTTCATCCGTACACCGGTTTAGCAAACCAGCGCACTAGACCAACTATGCGACCCCTCCATATTTTAAATTGTCAGAAATTATACTAAAAAATATTACACATTGCAATAAATTTACAATTATTTGTACAATATATTTATTGGTTGTCAGGTTTGTCAAAAAGAGGCTAAGATGAACTTAATTGATGGTAAAAAGATATCTTATGAAAAAAGAATTGAAATTGAAAAAAGAATTGAAAAAATTAAACAACAAACTAGTAAGGTTCCAGGGTTAGCAACAATTCTAGTTGGAAACAATCCTGCAAGTCAAGTATACATTAAATCTAAAATTAAAGCCTGTAAAGATGTTGGTATTAAATCTTTTCATCATACTTTGCATGAAAACACATCTATAGAAAACATCAGTGCATTGATAAAAGATTTAAACAATAATCAAGAAGTCGACGGTATTTTATTACAACTTCCTCTACCAAATAATCAAGATGCACAAGATTGTATTAACGCTATCAACCCATTAAAAGATGTAGATGGACTACATCCTTTTAATGCGGGTTTACTTAACCTTTCAAAAAGTTGGGATGAAATTATAGAAAAAAATATTTTAGTTTCTTGCACTCCACTTGGTGTTATACATATGCTACAAATGTCTAACATAAGTATAACCGGTAAGACGGCAGTTGTTATAGGAAGATCTAATCTTGTTGGCAAACCTGTCTCTATGTTGCTACTAGCAAATAATGCAACTATAATAATGGCTCACTCAAAGACCAACAATTTAAAAAACTTATGTAAAAATGCAGATATAATAGTTGCAGCTATTGGGAAACCAAAATTTGTAAATAAAGACTTTATAAAAGATGGCGCAGTAGTCATTGATGTTGGAATTAATAGAACGCCAGACGGTTTATGCGGCGATGTGGATTTTGATTCTGTTAAAGATATGAACATAAATATAACACCAGTACCAGGTGGTGTTGGCCCTATGACAATAACAATGCTTTTAGAAAACACTTTAAAAGCATTTAATAATAAAATAAATCGTAATTAGAAGATATTTCAAGCCGACAACTGCAGAAACTGAACTATTCATAAGTTAGTAAAAAATAGCTTTTAAGTATTAATTACAAATGATCTATTTTGGAGAAATAATGAATTTTAATTTCATATTAACTTTTTTTTTACCACTAGTTGCAGGTCTTATGTATTTTTTTATGGCATTTCAAGTAAAGCGTACAAGTAAGTTTCGTTCTATAATGTTTGGAGAAATCGGATTTAGAAAACTTGAAACTGCTTTTATATTATTTGGCATTTACTTTATTACACGTCCACTACAAAACATTTTAGGATCTCATCCTTGGCCTTTAATAATCAATTGTACAAGGCAATTTTTTTTAATGGCTGTTATTTCGCCTTCTATTCTTGTGGCTATTTTTCATTGGGTACCAACACCAAGCGGAGCACCACATTCAAGCAAATTTGCAGCTTATACAATAGGCGTATTAATGGGTATTATATTTGCTCTTATAAATAGTATTGCTGTAACTGAGTCAAAAATTATATCCATTTGGGGTAATATTACTATTTACGATCCAATATGGTTTCATTCTCAATCTTCAATACAACTTGTGTTGATACATCTAATTTGCCAGTTTGTTTCGCCAGTAGGTTTTTTGCTTCTTGCTGCAGCTTATGTAAGACATAGAAGGCATAATTATCACCTTACAAACATTTATAATTTAATACCTACAAAATGGAGATATCTTGAGGCAAGTCTTATCATATTTGCGTCTTCTTTCATTATAGCAGGAATTGCAGCTATCTCAGGAAGCTATTATACTTATCTTTGGACTATTTATTTTGTTGGTGCTATTATTTCTGGACTTTTTGAAATGAGAAGTATTAAATTTCCTCCTCGGCAAGCGCCGAATGATTTGAAATAAAAATTGATTTTTAGTATATATTATTTATAATATGTTTCTGCGCTTTGCGCGAAAAAACAAGGGAATTTTTCCCAAAAGGAGCCAAACATGGCTTGTGGATGCGGATGCAAACCAAAAAAGTCAACCGTTAAAAAAAAGATTGTAAAAAAACTAGCATCTAAAACTAAATCGACAAAAAAGAAAACGACTGCGAAAAAGAAAGCAAAATAAAACTAAAATAAAAAAGGCCACCTAGTAAACTAGACGGCCTTTTTTATTTTATAGCACTACAACAATTTATTTTTTTGATCTAATAATATTAAAATTTGTATATTTACGTAAAACTTCTGGGATTATAACTGAACCATCTTCCTGTTGATAATATTCCAAAACAGCGGCAAAGGTTCTGCCCACAGCAACACCTGATCCGTTAAGAGTATGCAAGAATTCTTTTTTTTTATCTTTATATTTTATTTTTATGTTCATTCTTCTTGCTTGAAAATCTTTAAAATTTGAACACGACGAAATTTCTCTATACATCGAGTCCCCTGAAAGCCATACTTCTAAATCATAAGTTTTTGCTGAAGAAAAGCCCATATCGCCAGTAGATAAAAGAACTACTCTATAAGGAAGACCTAAGAGTTCTAAAACATGCCCTGCCTCACAAACTAAATTTTCCAATTGCATATCCGAATCTTTAGGAGCTACAAATTTTACAAGTTCCACTTTATCAAACTGATGATTTCTTATAAGTCCTTTTGTGTCTTTTCCGTAAGTTCCAGATTCCCTTCTAAAACATGCTGAATAAGAAACAAATTTTTGAGGAAGTTTAGACTCATCAAGCATATCATCTCTATAAATATTTGTAACAGAAACTTCCGCAGTAGGTATTAAATACAAATCATCTTCACATTTAAACACATCTTCCTCAAATTTAGGAAGCTGTCCTGTCCCTCTCATGGAAGCACCATTTACAAGATAAGGAGTCATTATTTCTTGGTAACCTTTTTCTTTGTGTATATCAAGAAAAAAAGAAATGATTGCTCTTTCTAATGCACATCCTTCATTTTTCAATACTACAAAACGCGACCCTGAAATTTTTGACGCTACTTCAAAATCTAAAATTCCAAGTTTCTCGCCAATTTCCCAATGATGTTTAGGTTCAAAAGGAAATTCTTTTGGTTTACCAACAAATCTTATAACCTTGTTGGCCCTTTCGTCTTTGCCTATTGGGACACTACTATCAGGAATATTTGGAAGATTAATCAGAAAGTCTTCTATTTGATTTTCTATCATTAACAACTGTTCTTCTTGCTGTTGTATCACATTTCTTAACTCGCTTATCTCTTCAAGCAAGTCTAAAGACGGCTCTTTACCTTCTCTTTTAAGATTGCCGATTTTTTCAGATTCTTCATTTCTTTTAAGTCTTAAAGATTCCATTTCACTTATTACAACTTTTCTTTCTTGATCCCATTTTAAAAGTTGTTCAAAGTCAACATCTTTGTTTCTAGAAAGCATTGCTTGTTTTACTGCTGCAACATTTTCTCTAATAACCTTTATATCTAACATTTTATCTCCATTTATCTCCAATTTGAATAGTGAAGTTCAACAGAATCTGTAGTACCTATAGAAGTTTCAACATCATTTATAAATTTATCTGAACATTCCACAAGAAATCCTGTTTCAATGGAAAATTTTCCGTGAACCAAATCCTCTAAATCTATAAAAACTTTTGCTTTACCTTTATAGCGTTCAAGAGTTTTCTTTAACTCTTCATTTAAAGTATCGTCATATCTTGTAGTTGAAAGTTTTATATGAACTTCCCCACTATTAGGAGGAAATTTCTTTTTTGCTTCTTCTAAAGTTATAATATCTTCTACTATAATTTCTGGTTGGCCTTGAGATCCCATGAGACTACCTTTTACTACTACAACATTATTAGGAGTAAGGTAGCTGCTAAATTTCTCAAAATTTTTTGGAAAAATTATAACATCAACACTCCCGTGTAAATCTTCTATTTTAAGCCTAGCATAAGACTCTTTTTTTGTTTTAGAAATAAGCTTTTTCACAGAAACTATCATGCCTGCTACACGAACAATTTGCGCTGTTTTAAAATCAACATTTTCTTTGGGTTCAGGAAGTTTGTCTAACCTAAAGTTAGAGTAGGCTACAAGTTCTCTTTTTAAAGGTGTAAGAGGATGCCCGGAAAGATAAAAACCTAAAACTTCTTTTTCAAAATCTAAAGCTTCAAAAAGATCTAAAGGTTTAGATTTTTGAAGAGAAGATACACTTATAGTGTCTGAACTGTCAAACAAAAAACCTTGTGCTGAATTTTCATCTTGTTTTATTTTTGAAGCTTTATCTACAGATGAATCTATACTGGCAATTAAATCTGCTCTAATTTGTAATTTTTCTTTACCAAAAGAGTCAAAAGTCCCTGCCTTTGCAAGACTTTCAAGTGCTTTTTTATTTGTAGATTTTAAATCAATTTTTTTTAAAAAGTCATCCCAATCTTTAAACTTTTGATGAACCCCATTTTCCTTTCTTGCCTGTTCTATAGATTCAGTCAAACCTTCTCCAACATTTTTAATCGCAAGAAGACCAAATCTTATATTTTTACCTTCAATTTTAAATTTTCCATCAGAATATTGTATATCAGGAGGCAACACACTAATGCCAAAAGTACTTGCATCGTCTAAATACATTACCAGCTTGCTTTCTTCGTTATCTTTAGTTGCAGAACGCCCTATTTCACTGTTAAGCAGTGCTGTTAAATACTCTAAAGAGTAATTTGCTTTTAAATAAGCTGTCCTATAAGAAACTACGCCGTAAGCAGCAGAATGAGATTTATTAAAACCATACCCTCCAAAAGCTACAATATTGTGAAATATTTTTTCAGATATTTTTTTATCAATGCCTTTTTCTTTAGCTCCACTTATAAATTTTTCTCTTTGCTTTTCAATAACTTCTGGAACTTTTTTGCTCATAGCTTTACGTAAAGTGTCTGCTTCGCCTGGAGTAAACCCTGCTAAAGTCACAGACATTTTCATTACTTGTTCTTGATACAAAATAACACCATAGGTACTTTTTAATATTGGCTCTTGTAGAGGATGATCATAAACAATCTTAGTTTTTCCATGTTTGCGGTTTACAAAATCATCTAACCTATCAGCCGCCCCACCCATAGGGCCAGGACGGTATAAGGCAATTAAAGCTATTATATCATCTATAGAGCTTGGTTTGAGTTTTCTTATCAAGTCACGCACTCCTCTACCTTCAAGTTGAAAAACTCCCATTGTTTTTGCTTCTTCTAACAGCTGATAAGTTTTATTATCATCTAAAGGAATATCATCTAAATTAAAAATTGGATTATTTTGTTGTATAAATTTAACACAATCATCAATAATTGTAAGAGTTCTTAATCCTAAAAAGTCAATTTTTAAAAGGCCAAGCTGTGGTAATACAATGCCATCGTACTGAGTTGTGACAATCTCCTTTGATTTTGCAAGTGGAGAATAATTTGTAATTTCTTCATTTGCTATAACCATACCAGCAGCATGTACACCTGTGTGTCTTTTTAACCCTTCAAGCTTCTGGGAAATAGTTATAAGTCTTGCAATTTTTTTGTCTGATTTAACAAGTTTAGACAAATCTATTGAAGACTCCAAAGCCTGCTTAATGCTTGTATTGTGAGGAACAAGCTTTGCAATATTGTTAGATTCAGCAGGCGTAAAACCCAAAACTCTTGCCACATCTTTTATAACAAGCCTAGCCTGCATTGATCCAAATGTTATAATCTGAGCACACTTTTCTTCACCATATTTTTGACGCACATATTTTATAACTTCATCTCTACCAAAATCTGCAAAATCTATATCTAAATCAGGCATTGAACGCCTATCTGGATTTAAAAACCTTTCAAACAACAAGTCGTACTTTAAAGGGCAAATATCTGTTATATCTAAAGTATAGGCAACCATTGAACCTGCTCCAGAACCTCTACCAGGCCCAACAGAAATTCCATGATCTTTAGAATATTTTACAAAGTCTGCCACTATTAAAAAGTATGAAGCAAATCCCATTCTGTTTATAACAGCAAGCTCTTGCTTTAATCTTTCTCTATGTTCTTGTTGAATATTTACATATTTTGTTTTAAGACCTTGATTACATAAATATTCAAGATACTCTGAATCAGACTTGTATTCTTTTGGTACTGGAAATTGTGGTAAGAGTAATTTATCTGTACTTATTTCAAGGTTAGTTTTTTCTGCAATTACTAAAGTATTTTTTATAGCTTCAGGAACATAAGAAAATGTTTTTATCATATCTTCTGGGCTTCGATAATAAAAAAGATCTGAATTAAACCTTAACCTCTTAGGATCGTCCAACATTTTATTCGTACCTATGCAAAGTAAAATATCGTGGATTTCAAAATCTTCTTTTCTTAAAAAATGGCAATCGTTTGTAGCAACAAGCGGAATGCCTGTTTTTTTTGATAAATCTAACAGGCTAGGTATTATTCTTTGCTGTTCTTCAAGCCCATTATCCATAATTTCTATATAAAAGTTATCTTTACCAAAAATGTCTTGGTACTCCGTAGCTATCTTTTGAGCCTTCTCATTGTTGTTTTTTAGCAATGCAGTTGCAACTTCTCCAACAATACAACCAGAAAGGACAATTAAGCCTTTACTATACTTTCTTAAAACCTCTTTATCTACACGAGGCTTATAATAAAATCCCTCAGTAAATCCTATACTAACTATGCGCATAAGATTTTGATATCCTTGAAAATCTTTGGCAAGTAAAATTAAATGATTGTAGTTGCCACTATCATCAGATATTCTGTCAATGTTTTTATCAAAACGCGATTTTGGTGCAACGTAAATTTCGCAACCTATAATTGGTTTTAGACCACTTTGTTTTGCAGCCCAATAAAATTCCATAGCACCGTACATATTGCCGTGATCAGTAATAGCAAGAGCGGACATTTTATATTCATTAGCTATTAGATTAAATAGGTCCCCAGGATTTCCTTTATCGTCTCTGAGCTTACACGCACCATCCAGCAAAGAATATTCGGTATGGTTATGCAAATGCACAAATTCTTGAGCCATAAAAAACACCTACTGTTTTAAAATTTTATAATTTGAAAATCTCTCTAAAAACTTAACACTTATCTTTGTCACATCTTCACCTATATTAGTACGTTAAAAAACTTATCAATATAGCTTTTCCATTTACTTACATTTTTTGTCTTTTAGTATAGGCAACTTCATGACAATCATAAAATATTAGAGTTTTTAGAAAAACCCTTGACCTAATTATATCATTTCAGAAAAGAGTTTCTTTAATTTAGGTAAGGAAACAACATCAATATATTTATTCATGCTCCAGCTTTCATCAGACGGAGTAACAACAAATGAATATTCTGGAAAAATATCTTCAATAGCAAGATAACTACCTTTTGATAAAACTGGAGCATAGGAAGCTTTACACTCAAGCACAAATACTTTGTTGGTAATTTTAATAACAAAATCAACTTCAGCTCCTTTTGCAGTTCTATAGTAAAATACCTCTGCATTTGGGTACCCACCCTTTACATTTGAGAGAACGATCTGTTCCCAAATAGAACCAAAAGAGAGATGGCTTACATCTGCTCAAATGAACGAAGTTCAAGTAAAGTTGCTGTTATTCCTGAGTCAGCCATATAAACTTTTAGCGATTTTACTAATCGCTTACCTAGATTAGAGAAATATGGAGAAACTGTTTCCACCATATAAGTGCTTTCTAATAAATCAATGTAACTTTTCACAGTAACGGAACTAACACCCAAAGAAGCCGCAAGTGCACAGTAGTTAACAACTTGACCATTTATATGGGCTATCATCTTCCAAAGACGACGCATAGTTGCAGGTGTAAACCCCGACCATTGCAATAAGAAAAGTTGAAATAAAACTTTCACGCCACTCATAAGAAATAGAAAAATCCTTTGCCAATAAACTACGAGGAAGTGCACCTTTAGAGAAATATTCTTCAATAGTATATTTAGTGTCTAATTCTCTTAACAAAAAAGGCGTCAATCTTTTATACGATATTCTGCCAGCTAACGATTCTGAACTTTGTTTTAGCATATCTCTTGAAGCTGAACCTAGTATAAGAAAACTGCCATCTCTATTCCACTTATCTACTAAACTACGTATTAAAGGAAAAAGCCCTGGCTTTCTTTGAATTTCATCAATACAAATAAGTTTCTCTTCCTGTGATAAAAGAAACCATTCAGGATTATCCAATTTTTGTAAATCCGAAGGAAGTTCCAAATCCAAATAAGTACTTTTAGGAATTAGGAATTTCTTTAAGAATGTGCTTAGCTAACGTTGATTTTCCGCATTGACGCGGCCCTATAACAGCTGTGACAGGGAAATTTCGTATACTTTTTATTATATCTGATGTAATTAATCGATCAATATATACCATTTTGATCCTTCTAAAACAATCTTACCTAGCAAATTTAAAATAAAACTTTAAATTTGCTAGGTAAATATTATCATGAATACTTTAGAAATAGCAAGCACAAACGTTGAGCGTGTCCTGTAGAATTACTAATACTATCTTAATTTTAAGTATTTTATAGTAATAAATATTCTGTACTTATTTTACAAATGGGAGGGGGGGTTCTTGAAAATGTCAGAATAAAAGCTGCTCAAAGCATTAATACAATTTTTGTTGAAACCTATTGGGAAATTGGCAAATACATTAAGGTGGTAAAATAAAGTCTGAGTGTTGAATATGAACACGGTTCACAATTGCTGGACAAACTGCCAAAAGTTTATATATCTGACTCAGGAATAACTAATATAAAAATACTTAACCCAATTTTCACAATAAAAATTTACACTCCATTCCTTGATTTGTAAATAGTTTGTCCTACTCTTTTGATGTGTTCTTTTAATGCTTGATTGGTTAAATCTTTATACAAAGTCACTGTACATTCTAGCTAAATCTTTGTACGTAAATGTATTATTTACTTCTATCGCAATATCAATATCTGATCCATTTTTATAGTTTCCCTTTGCACAACTGCCATATAAAATAACTTCCTTTAAACCACTATATCTTTTAAATACACTATTTAACGTTACAAGTGTTCGTTCAGATAAGCCATAATTAGACTTAACCACATTAGTCTCCGGATATTTCTATCATTTTTTTTTCAAAATTAAGAAATTCGTTATAATACATATAAACTATATTTTTTATCAATTTATTTTTAATTGTATCATCATAATAAGTATGTGCTGACAAATTTCTATCATTTATCATATCAATCCACGTTTGTCCATTAAGAATTAACTCCGCTTTAAAAGCTTCACGAAATGTACCTTTACTCCCAATTATTCCGTTAATGCCCATATATTCTAGATAATCTTTCATTGTTTTCCATGCTAACTCATATGTAAATTCAAAATTCTGTATTAATCCTGCACTAGTGTCCTTTATATACTTTTCATGACTTTTTCTAGTATCTTCAGACGCTTTTATTGCATTTTCAAAAGAGTTTATAGCTTTTTGCAACTTTACTTACATCCAATTTAGTTGTCAACATTTTAACTCCAATAAACACCTTATCTTTAACAAACTTACTTTTTCATACCCTGTTTGAAACCTTCTTAATAATAAAACTCCATGGGCAGATATCTACATCAGTCCAAATTAAATAATGGAACAACAAAGGTTCGAATAATTAGTAAAGAAGGGAGAAATGTTGTAAAAGTTAACTGTATAGGTACAGCACACAATGAGACGAATTAAAAACATTAATGTTTTTAGCACAAAACAGTTTAGAATATCCTAAACAAGAGAAATTTAAAATTAATGTAGAAGGTTTTGTGTTTATATCCCAAGTTAAAAAGTGTTTAAAAGTTTTTGATAGCTTGTCATAGGCCAAAATTCACCTGAAACTAAGTCTTCTGCAGCGTCTATTTTTTGTCTTAAAGCATCCAAAATTTCTACACCTTTAGATGCAAACTCTTTTGCAGTTTCTGCTAGCTGGCCATGTGAAATTGTAACAAATTTATCTAACTCCGCGTTATATTTACTTATATCCTCATAAAGTTCAACTAACGTTTTAATTTCTTTTACAAATATATCTGACTTCACATTTAGTTTTCCTAAATTTTTTGCAGTTTTAGAAAGTTTGTCTATTTGTTTTAAAATTGCAGGTAAAATTAATGTGTTTACAATCTTTATAGCGTATTTATATTCTATCTCTTTAGTTTTAATGTAATTTTCAAGTTTTATTTCTACTTTCGATTTTAGCTCTCTTTCATTTAATATGTTAAATTTAGCAAGACAATTAACAGCATCTTGATTTAAAAAAAGTTTTAAAGCTTCAGGCGTATTTCTAGCATTAGGAAGACTCCTTTTTTCTGCTTCTTTATGCCAATCTTTTGAATATCCGTTCTTTTCAAATCTTATATCTTTTGTTTCTGAAATTATACCTTTTACAACTTCTAAAGCTTTTTGCTTGACATCTGCATCATCTTTTTTAGATTCTATCCTGTTATAAATTTCATTAAATCCGTAAGCTGCTATAAAATTTAGTACGGTGCCAGCTTCTGATGGGTTTGACGAAGAACCTAAAGCTCTAAACTCAAATTTGTTACCTGTAAACGCTACAGGAGAAGTTCTATTTCTATCAGAATAGTCTTTATTAACTTTTGGAAGATTTTGAACGCCAAGGGTAATTTCGTTTACTTCTTTATCGTCAATGGTCCTTGCTTTTTCTATAGAATCTAATAAGTTGCTTACATATTCCCCAAGGTACACTGACATTATCGCAGGAGGAGCTTCGTTTGCACCAAGCCTGTGGTCATTACCAGCATCTGCAACACTAGCTCTTAAAATTCCACCAAACTTTTTTACACCGAATAATACTGCACTTACTGCTATAAGAAAAGATATATTTTTAAGAGGAGATTTTGAAGGTTCAAAATAGTTTGCGCCAGTATTATCACCAATAGACCAGTTAAAATGTTTGCCAGAACCGTTTACCCCAGCAAAAGGCTTTTCGTGAAGGAGCGCTACCATATTGTGCTTATCTGCAACTTTTTTTAACACTTCCATAATCTGCAGATTGTTGTCTATAGCTAAGTTAACTTCTTGATGTAAAGGTGCAAGCTCAAACTGATTAGGAGCAACTTCGTTATGTCTTGTCTTGATTGGTATTCCCTTACGATATAAAGTGTTGTCCACTTCTTCCATAAATTCTAAAATATTTTGTCGTATGGTGCCAAAATAGTGGTCTTCCATCTGTTGCCCTTTTGCCGGTTTGGTGCCAAAGAGCGTTCTTCCTGTAACCATAATGTCGGGCCTAGAAGCAACTAAATCTTTTGATAAAAGAAAGTACTCTTGTTCTATACCTGCAAAAACTTTAACTTGTTTTGCATTTTTGTTGCCAAGCAGTTTTTGTAAAGCAATAACTTTTTCATTTAAAACTGTAAGAGACCTAAGTAAAGGTGTTTTTAAATCTAAAACTTCGCCTGTCCAAGAAAGAAAAACTGAAGGAATTACTAAAGTTTTTGTTTTTCCAGACTCTAAAAGAAATACTGGGGAAGTTGGGTCCCAAGCGGTGTATCCTCTTGCTTCAAATGTAGACCTTATGCCTCCAGAAGGGAAAGAAGAGGCGTCTGGTTCTGACTGTACAAGCTGAGATGCGGAAAACCTTTCTATTATCTCACCATTATCACCATAATCTATAAAAGAGTCATGTTTTTGTGCAGTACCACCTCTTTGAGGTTGGAACCAATGAGTAAAATGCGTTGTACCATTTTCTAAAGCCCATTCTTTCATAGCGTGGGCAACTTCCCCAGCTATTGACTGGTCTAGAGGTTCTACATTATCTATAGCAGCAACAAGCTTTTTATAGATGTTTTTACTTAGCTTTTGTTCCATAACTTTTTTTGTAAACACCAATTCGCCGTAATAGTTGTGTATTGATTGCATAGATACTCCTTGTAGAAAATGTTTCTTCATCAATTGTGCTGATATTTAACTATTTTTTTGATAACATGTCAACAAAATAGGATTTTTACTAAAAACGTAAAGCAAAAAAAGCAGTTGTGCCAAAAATATTGGCACAACTGCTTAAAAATCATTGTATTAATATTATATCTTTAAAATAGTTAGAATATATATAAATAAAACCATTCCACACAAAGCATAGCGTCCCCTAGAGACAATCCACTTTCCAACAGGCTTTGAACGCCCTGTTTGAACTTCTTGCAAAACAAGATGTTTTGGAACAAACCAGAAAAAGAAAATAGCGCTCCCTAAAGCGCACAAAGGAATCAAATGTAAAGACAATAAATCAATAACCTTTCTTATGTTACCCACAACTAATACTTTACACAGCAAGACTGTAGATGTAGAGACAAGAAATATAGCCAAAAAACGTGGTACTTTAAATTTATCATGCAAAGCCTGCACAACTACCTCAAGCTGTCCTATAAAAGAAGTCAAAGCTGCAAAGAATATTGCCAAAAAGAAAGTAAACATAAAAAATTGGCCAAAAGGAATAGCTTTAAATATATCAGGCAAGGTTATAAATAAAAGAGCAGGTCCACTGTTTAAATCTTTTCCAAAAGCAAATACTGCTGGGATAATCATAAATGTGGCCAATATAGAAACAAGTGTGTCTGCAAAAACAATGTATTTTGCAGAAGAAATTATGTCACTGTCTTTTTTCGTATAAGAGCCGTATGTAACCATTGTTGAACCCCTTAAAGACAGAGAGTAAAAGACTTGACCTAAAGCTATCATCCAAGTTTTTACATCAAACATATAGTTCCAATCTGGAGAAAATAAATACTTGTATCCTACAATTGCGTTTGGTAAGAAAGCTACTCTTATGGCTAAAATTATAATAAGTATAAAAATTGCAGGAAGCATTATAGCACAACTCTTTTCTATGCCATTTCTAATACCGCCAGCCAAAGTTACTACAGCTGTGAGTAAAGTTATGATCATCCAAAAGAGAACGTGTTCATTGCTTGATATTGCAACATAATATTGATTGCTGCTAACTGCGTTAAAAGCCGAACCTGTTAAAGAGTCCAAAGTAAAACGTATAACCCAAGAAAACACTAATGTGTACCCCACAGCCTGCAAAAAAGCGACAAGAACACATACCCAACCAAAGGCTTCGCCTGGCACTGTGTTTTTATTGCGTAACTGTAAAATTTTCTTGAAAGCTGTTGCAGGACCTCCGCCTGTAAATCGTCCAACAGACACTTCGCCGATTAAGGCAATAAGTCCTAAAGCGATTGCGCATACAACATAAGGAATTACAAATGCTGCTCCACCTCTTTCACCAACACGGTAAGGGAAAAGCCACATGTTTCCCAAGCCAATTGCGGTACTGGCAGCAGCAAAAATCAAACCCCATTTGGATGAAAAAGAATCTTTTGACGAACTCATCTGGCAATTCTCCTATGTTTTTTATCTTGTTGTCTAAATCTTGCTCAAAAAAAACAAAGAGCA
This sequence comes from Endomicrobium sp., assembly GCA_031266185.1. GTDB lineage: Bacteria > Elusimicrobiota > Endomicrobiia > Endomicrobiales > Endomicrobiaceae > Endomicrobiellum > Endomicrobiellum africanum. Next base: position 48,830 of record JAISBM010000026.1, read on the forward strand.
TAAAGAGAACTATTCTCTTAGCAACTTTGTTGTTTTACTTAATAAAGAAGACAACTTATATATTTTATTTTTTTTTGAAAAATATATCAATAAATTTTTAAAGTATGTCATTAAAAAGCAAAGGCGAACAAACAGATATAATCTAATTTTGTCCTTTAAGTCCCACAATCTCAACTTCTTATGAGAGAATCCTTAAAATTTTTAAAAAAGTACAAAATCAAGTTTAAGATAGCACTGTTACGACACTAGAATTATATTAACTCTTACAACCAAGCTTATATTTTTTCTGTACAACTTAAAGAATTATTTAAATTATCATTTATAAATTTGGTGTTTGGTTTAAGCTTTTCAACAAACTTTGTAAGTATAAGTGTTAGAGCACCGTCTCCTGTAATATTGCAAGCTGTCCCAAAACTGTCTTGCAATGCAAAAATACTAAGAATAAGCGCTGTTGCGCTACTATCAAACCCAAGCACACTGATGATAAGACCTAAAGATGCTAGTACTGTACCACCTGGTACACCTGGAGCTCCTACAGCAAACAGCCCTAACAACAAACAAAACAAAACCATAAGCCCTACAGAAGGCAAGTGACCATAATAGATTTGCGAAACAACCATTACAAAAAACACTTCAGTAAGAACAGACCCACAAACGTGTATATTTGAAAAGAGAGGTATACCAAAATCTACCATATCTTCACGTAACACTTCTGACTTTCTTGCACATTTTAACGCTATAGGCAAAGTAGCAGCCGAGCTCATAGTACCAATTGCTGTAAGATATGCAGGTCCATAATATTTTAAAATTTTAAAAGGACTTTTTTTAGAATATATAGCAGCAACACCATACAAAACTGCAAGCCATATATAATGCCCTATAATTACAATTAACACTACGACTGCAAAAATCGGTAACTGTTTTGCGATAACGCCTTCATAAGATAAAGAACAAAGTGTGCAACCAACAAAAAAAGGTAACATTGGAATTAATATTCTTGTAACTATAGAAAGAACTATTTGGTGAAATTCTTCTAATAATTTTATTGTTGTTGTAGACTTTGTCCAGCAAGCTGCTATCCCAACAATAACAGAAATAAATAAAGCGCCCATAACATTTATAATAGGAGTGACATTTAACTCAAATGTTACTTTTGGTAACTCTTTTGCCTGCATAACATGGGAACTAATGTTTAAATGAGGAATAAGCTCAAAACCTGCAAATAAAGACATAAATGCTGCGCCAATGCTTGATATATAAGCTAACAAAAAAGCAAGCCCTAAAACTTTAGAAACACTTTGTCCTAGTTTAGTAATTGAGGGCGTTATAAAACCAATTACAATAAGAGGAACACAAAAGAAAATAAAAGATCCTAAAAGTTTCTCTATAGTAACAATAACTTGCATAGTACTATTTTCAACATAACAGCCAGCTATACTTCCAACAATCATGCTTAGAATCAACTTTGCTGGCAAACTATTTACAAATTTTCTCATACTTAAACTCCTTGTTTTATATATCAAAACGTTATAAATTTTGCAAAAAAGTATGCTTGGTAATTATTTAATGTTAACTTTGTTAACTCTTTAAATAGACACATATACTCAAAACAACTTATAAAATTTTTACTACAAGTTCTTTTAAGTATTAAAATACTAGAAGATCGATACGTAACTTTACTTGTTAAACATTCGGTTGGAAAATTGTTTGCAATGAGTAGTATTACTACATCGTAAAAACCCGTAAATATTTGCAGTGTGTTTAGTGTTTATATTAAACCTGTTAGTTATAATCTTGATCATTAATTAACTCTTTTATTTTTTTGATTGTGCCCTTTATATTGTTTGACATTACAATTTCTGATATCATGCAAATGTTGTCAGGCTTATATTTTAAGACTTGTTCAATATTTGAAAATTTAATACCACCAATTGCAACTTTTGGAATTTTTATGTTATCTACACAAAATTTTAAATAGTCTAGACCTACAGGACCCGAAGCATCATCTTTTGTAAAAGTTTGGTAGAGCGGCCCTACTCCTATATAATCTGCACCCTCCTCTTGCGCAAGTAAAGCTTGATTTTGGTATTGCGTTGATAAACCTATAATCATGTTAGGTCCTACAAGTTCTCTTGTTTTTCTTATAGGCAAATCGGTTTGCCCTATGTGAAGACCATCACTTTTTACAGCTAAAGCTATGTCTATATCATCGTTTACAATAAAAAGACAGCTATACTGTTGCGTCAATTTACGTATAATTTCACATTGTTTAAATTTTTCTATTTTTTGTTTATGTTTTTCTCTATACTGTAAAATTTTTACTCCGCTGTCTAACATCTCTTTAACTACTTCGATGTTATCTTTCCCATTTGACAACTTTTCATCTGTTATAGCATAAAATCCTTTTGGCACTATCTTCTTCATAACACTACTTAACCCTTTACTAAATATAGACTGTGTTAAATGAACCTGCAAGCTATACCTTTTAATAACACTAGTCTTTAAAAGTTAAAACATTTTAGAAACGTTAACAAATGTAAAGCAAATACTATCATATAAAGACATAAACTCGCAAATAACTGTATGTTTGATTGGTCTAGTTTAGTATCTTATCTACGTTACTAGAGTGGCTCACTCAGAGAGCAATCGCAACAAACATTCAATCAAATTAGCAAACTTGCAAAATGAAAAGACAAGAAAGACATAAATGAATTTTGCTTCAGACAAAGCTAATTTGTAATATTAAACGTTTATTGCTCATAAGCCACTCTTAGAGGTAACTCCGATAAGAGTCTAACCTAGACCAGGTTATACTATAACACTTTTCGTTGTCTTTTGGTTTAACCATTTGCTTCTCAAAACTGATAGCTTTATGAATATATTTTCCCTTCTCATCTCATTAAAACCTGTCACGGTAGGTGTTAATATTAAAAACACTAGATTTTGTTTTTTCATTTTGTTATAGTACAGTTATACAAAATGTTTAATTCAAATAATGGAGGGCAAGATGTCATACATATATAGAGCTCTTAATATGGAATTAATAAAAAGTGTGAAAACTCGTCCTTTGGTATATTTAAACGGTGCTCGCCAATGTGGAAAATCAACACTTGTCCGTAATGCTTTGCTAGAAAACAACATAAACTATATTAGTTTTGATTCGCCAATCCTTTTAGCGGCAGCAAAACGGAATCCTGCAAACTTTATTGTTGAGCTTCCGCAAAACAAAATTAATGTTATTGATGAAGTTCAACTTGCCACAGAAATTTTCCCTTATCTTAAAATTGATGTGGATGAAAAACGCATCAAAGGGAAAAATAAATCTTTATATGTTTTAACTGGTTCTGCAAATATTTTTGCTTTACCAAAGTTAGCTAATGCTTTGGTTGGTCGTATGACAATTTTGACATTATACCCATTTTCTGTATCAGAGTTCTGTAGAAAAGAGGTCAATTTTATAGATAAATTTTGGAATATAAAATTAACAGTAGAGAAATACAAAAACACAAATTTGTTGGAAAAAATAAGTAATGCTACTTTCCCAGAAATTGCTTTAGATGAAAATATTGATAGGGAAAAGTGGTTTGATGGTTATTTAACTACGATTTTACAAAGAGATGCAGCTTCTCTTGCGAGCATTCGCAGACCAGAAAAAATTTTACAGTTATTGATCTCTTTTTCTGAACGTGTGGGTAGTTTGATAAACGATGAAAACATAAAAAAAGAAACAGGCTCTAATAGTATTACTTATGAACGATACAAAGCATTTTGTAATTCTGTTTTTATGACATTTGAAGTTCAGCCTTGGTCAAAACCAAATAAGTTAGACAAAAGATTTTTGCGCAGCAAAAAAATATATTTTACAGACACAAATTTTCTGTGTTATATAATGCGTCGAGAGTTAAAAGATTTATATACTAACCCAAGCGCTATGGGGCACATTTTTGAAAACTTTATAGCATCAGAAATAATTAAAGCAGCTAGCTCATCACCAAATCAATATTTTGTGTCCCACTTTAATCCTGTTCGTGGACAAGGCAAAGAAGTTGATTTTATAATAGAAAATTCACATGGAGAGGCTATTGCTATAGAAATAAAACTAAATGCAACTTTAGACTTAAAAGATTTTGCAAATATGAAAATTTGTAAAGACACTCTCAGAGACAAATTTAAAAAAGGTATTGTTGTTTACACTGGAAATGAAATATTACCTTTTGGCGATAATTTATGGGCTATTCCAGTAAATTATTTGTGGGAGAGATAATCATATTATCAAAGCTTATTCCTGATTGCTACAACGCCGTTTGGCACACTGATATTTTCGCCATACAAATATAAGTATTAGGGATATTGAGATCGCTTTGACAACACAACGGCATTATTTGTAGCAGTAACCGTAGAAACATTATTACTCCCAGGAGTATCTCCATTCCCAGACTGCAGCCCATACGCCGCAAAAACGTTCACGCTTTGCACCACATATCTACACATCGCTGCTGACATTTATGGTATTTCCTGACGTTGGTCTGCTTCTTGCCTCAATCTCAACAAAATTATACCGGCATGACTTCATCTATATCTTTCCTTGCCTCTTACATAGTCCTTCTTTACTATTAATTCTTAAACACTTGCTACATTGCATTTTAACCTCATCTATCTATAATTGAATACTCTCTGTTTAATATCAGTCAATACAGGTAGAAAAATGGTATAGTTAATGAGTAAATATGTACTTGAAGGGTAGTATATAAAGAGCTTACCAATAGGTACACCGAGATTTTTGATAGAGCAAGTAGAAAAAATGGAAGAGGTAGAATATTTAGTGCAAGCGCAAAGAGTTAGCCAAGAAGAGCTTAAAGGGCTAGGAGATGCAATAGAGATGAGAGAATTTGTGTAAATACTAAGGTCATATGAAAAGTACATAATGCCAATGGCCAATGTGGTGGTAGATAGCGCATTAACAATGGAAATGAAGAAAGTAAGCTCAATATCGCAAGCAGAGTAAAGTAAAAGAGTAGTTTTAAAAATAGGAGGAAGAGAATGAAGAAAGTGAAGGTAGTGATAAGTATGATGATGATTTTACTTGCTGTGAAGGCATATGCGGGGGAGGGAAGTAGTAATAGATAGAAAAGTAACACAGGAGAATATATATGGAGGGAGAGTAGAGGGTAACGGGACAGCGACATCGAATGTAGTGAGAATAAATAATGCAAGTGTAAAGAATGTGATTGGAGGGGTTGTAAATGTAGGAGATACTAGTACAGTAGTAAGTAGTAATATAGTAAGGATTATAGGAGAAAGAGAAGGAGTAGAAGGGATGGTGAAAGTAGGGTAGTATATAGTTGGGAAGGAGTAAGGTATAGGAATATAGGAAGGAAGAAGAAAGAAAAGAAGAAGGCAAAGATAATGAGGAAGTTAGCAATAGGATAGCAAACAAATTATGCCGTGCTAGGCGATTTGGAAAATCGTTGTTTAAAGGGAACAAAGAAATATTTGAAGGGCTGTATGTATGTGACAAATGGGACTAGAGTAAGAAGAATGCAGTGATAGGCTTAGAGTTTGCTGAGCGTGCATAGTCCTGAAGAATTGAAAAGAATATATATTTAGAGAGACCCTTTTTGCAATATTAAATATTTGTTGCTCATAAGCCGCTCTTTGAGGTAACTCCGTTAAGATTCTAAACTAGACCAATCCAGCATAGTTACCAACAACCGTCCCTACGTCTTAAGCCAACCCTCATACGCCCAGAACAACCTACTTACTGCAACACTACTACTAATGTTAATAGTATTATTTATTGCCCATATTGATAGGACACGTCACAGTTATAGGATTACTTGCATCATCCTTTGGATCACGCTCCATAAACAACATTAACAGTATTCCCTGACATAGATACAGGCGAACTTAAACTTTTATTTTCAGGCACAACATCTCTGCATCGCTTAACACAGGGTACGTGCTAAAGATTTCTACATTATTGACACCAGAATTAATGTTAACAGAATTATTGGTAGCATTGATATTAGGGGTAATAGCTACACCAGTAGTACCACTAGCCACATAGCTACTTACAAACAGATAATTGAAACCACCAGAGATCTATCACTTTGCACACTACTAGACACTTTGATAATATTGCCATTAGAATCATCATTACCACCATAACTGCTTAGTATCAGACTCGTTCATAATCTTCACACCTCTTAGTTCTAAAAACTGATAACTTTAGAAATCTACCTTCCCTTTAAAGCCTGTCAGGTCAAGTAAAAAAAGTGTATATACACTGTTGACAAGCATCATTATAATATTTTAGTATTATGATATACTATCAGGAGGTGCCCTGTGAAAAATCAAGTAAGCCTTACAATTGACGAGCAAATACTTAATTGGATTGACATGGAACGCAATACAACTACACGTTCTACGTTTATTAATCAAATTTTGAAAAAGACATACAATGAATTCAAACAGTCTTTTGATTGGGAAACTGAAGACAAAATCGCAGAACAAAACATTAAAGAAAAGAAAACTAAGAAATTTAAAACCACAAAAGAAGCGTTAAGATGGCTAAAATCTTAGAATTTACAGAACGTTTTAAAGAAAATTATAAAGCGCTGCCAATTAATTTACAAGAGCTTTTTGATAAAAAATTAGCTCTTTTTGTTAACAACCCTTTTCACCCTTCTCTTAACACTCATAAATATAAAACATCTGAGAAAAGTTCAATATATGAAGCATATATTAACGTTTCTTATAGGTTCACTTTTGAAATGACAAAAGAAAAATATATTTTCCGAAATATTGGTCCTCATAAAATAATAGATAGAGGAACTGTTTAAAAGTTTGTAAGGACACTGTATTAGTAATTTATACTAATTTTTGTGTTTATGTGTATTTGTTTTGAAATAGCTTTATTAAAGTTTACATTTAGTTTTTATTTTTAAAAAATTTTATAAAAAATAAGATTTGGTAATCTATTGCATTGTCCCAATAAGTTATATCATGTTTTCCAGGCCTAACTATATAATCGTGAGGAATCTTTTCTCTAACAACTTTTTGTGGAAATTTTCGTTAAGAATATCTTCATATCCGCAATCAAGAATGATTGCAAGTTCTAACGGGTAGGTTATATTATTGACAAAATTTATTAAAGAATATTTTTTCCAAAGATTTTTACTGTTACCTAAAACAGACCTTATGTTAAAATCTTTGTTAGGCCTTAATATCTAAATCGATAGAAAATTTAGTTAATTCAATAATATCTCCTGCTCCGCTAGTGTTACCTGCTGTGCCAAATATGTCAGAATGGTGTAGGCTGGCCCATAAAGAACCGTACCCATCCATACTAAAGCCTGTTATTGCTCTAGAATTTTTTGTTGCAATAGTCTTATAATTTTTGTCCATATAATTTACAAGTTCTTGTGAAATAAAAGTTTCATATTTAATGTTTAAATTTATAGAGCTGTCAACATCCCAAATATCTTGTCCATTATGGCACAAAAATGATGTTATGTTTATCTGATATTTGTTTTAATGTCGGGTGTATTGTTATCCAAGATTTTTCATCACCACTATATCCATGTAGGAGGTACGCGGTATAACATCTAACTTTTGTGTTTTATGGAGATACAACTACTGTTGGAATGGTTTTGTTCATTGGCATGCTTTTTACAAAAATAGTTCCAACTTTATAAAACTTAAGCGTTTAATCATAAGATCCTCTTATTTTTTTCTGTAATATTCGTCTACAATAAATTCAGCACTTTCTGTCCATAACAAATTATTTATACGTTTTAAAACTTTATAAGTATAAGTATTTGAGTCCAAAGATCTTCATAAGCATCGTCAAAAGCTGCGCTTTAGTTTCTTTTTCAGTATGTCATCTGTAAAATAAAGACTTTCGTCAAGATTTTGCGTATGAAGTACTCCATTCTAAACAAATTTAAGGCGCCAATTGTCTGTTGTCTGTATTTCATGTTTGCCAGCATATTCTTCAACTGCAACAACTACTAACAAGTTTTTGTCTCTCTCTTGTTGATGAATCATTAGACCTCTTCTTATTTTGTTTAATTTCAAACAAAACTATAACTCATTATCTCAAAAAAGTCATTGAAAATTAAACAAAACTTAACAATTACTTTCCTACACAAAAAGTAGAAAATATGGTATCTAAAATGTCTTCTTTAACTTCAATACCTAAAATTTCGTTTAATGCGTTTTGGGCTACTTGCGCATGGAAACAGACAAGTTCGTCTGCATCTTTTTTAGAAAGTTCTAATTTTGTTTTTTGTAGCGCTTCTAAAGCGTTGTTTAGCAAAGTGTAATGCCTGGAATTTATCATTAAGTTAGTGCTTTGTATATCATTTACACCAACAACTTTTGTGAGTTTTTCTAAAAGTGTAAAGAGTCCTGTTTCTTTTTTTGCAGAGATTTTTATTTTGCTGGCAGCCAATTTAGAAAATAACGGATTGTTGTCAATGTTTAGCTTTTGTGGTAAGTCAGACTTGTTTAGTACGGCAATTATGGGAATACTTAATTTTTCTTTGTTTAATATGTTAGCAATTTGCACATCATCTTTGTCTATTGGTAGAGAACTATCAAAAATCCAAACTAAAACACCTGCTGAAAAAATAGTTTCTTTAGTTTTTTCTTGCCCTAAAAGTTCTATAGAATTTTCTGTATGTGTTCTAATGCCAGCTGTATCTATTACTGTAAGAGGGACTCCATAACAGTCTATAGTTTCTTCTATTGTGTCTCTTGTTGTGCCTGCAATATCTGTAACTATTGCTCTGTTTTTACCTGAAATTGCGTTCAGTAAAGAAGATTTCCCTGCGTTAGGTTTGCCAATAAGTGCAACTTTTATACCGCTTTGAAGAACTTTGCTTACTTTATAAGATTTTAAAAGACTCTCTATATCTTTTATGCAAGTTTCAACACGAGCAAGTTTTTCTTCCCTAGACAAAAATATAATATCTTCTTCAGGATGGTCTAAGTTTACTTCCATAAAAGCAAGAAGGTTTGTGATAGAGTTTTTTATAGTTTTTATTTTTGTAGAAAAAGTGCCCTTAACATTATTTAAAGCAGCTTTTACAGATGAGGATGTCTTGCTTGTTATTAAGTTGCAAACAGCTTCTGCTTGAGTAAGGTCTTTTTTCCCGTTTAGAAAAGACCTGTAAGTAAACTCTCCAGGCTCAGCGGGCCGTGCACCAGCTTTGTATAAAAGGGTTAATATTTCGTTTATTATTACTGGGTTGCCATGCACAGATATTTCTACTAAATTTTCGCCCGTATAAGTGTTTGGTGCATAAAAAAAAGAGCAAAGCACTTCGTCTTTTTTCTCGTTACCGTCTACAATAAATCCGTACTTAATTTGATTATCTTTACTAGAAGACGTTTTAAATACTTTGTTTAAAATATCAAAAGAGTTGTTTCCTGACATACGTATTACTGCAATTGCAGATTTACCGGCCGCTGTTGACAGAGTTGCTATAGTGTCTTCCTTTAAGTAGTTCATAAGTATTTAACCATCAAGCATCTAATAGTTTACTCGTATTATACATAAATATAAGGAGATATTTAAAAGAAGTGCACATACTGGTCTAGTTTAGAACCTTATCTACATTACTAATTGTTTATGTGTCAAATGACTCTAAATGTCCAATATTCTTTGAACTTTTACAAAAGACTAAACCCCTAGAGATGATAATGATATTACATTTACACCATCTGGGCGTTTGTAACTTATTCCTGTACCTACAATTATATTTAAAGATGTGGGGCGCTTTGATATATTTCTAGTTATTTCTATTAAGTTTTTTGCAGCTGTATCAACAAGCGATGGCCCTAATTTAACTTCAAATGCTGCCCACTCCCCAGCGTCATTTTGTACTATAGCATCTATTTCTTTGTCATTGGAATCTTTGTAATGATACACTAAGGCATCATTTGCCTGTGCATAAACACGTAAATCATGAATTACTAAAGACTCAAACAAAAAACCCAAATATTCAGGATTTTTTAACAAACTTTCTTCATTTAATCCCAAAATGCTAATAGCCAAAGACACATCTGTAAAATGTCTTTTTGGGGCTTTTCTTAACTGTGCAGATGATCTAATATGAGTATTCCATGCGAGTTGATTTTCAATTATCATTAACCGTTCTAAGGTATCTAGATAATCACTTACAGTTAGTCTTGTAATACTTTCTGAATATTGTTTTATATCTTTAGTTAAAGTTTCGATATTTGCGGCAGTAGAAATATTTCTTGCTAAAGATTTCAATAATGCTTTTATTTTGTTTGGGTCTCGAGAAATTTTTGACACTTTTGACAAATCTACTTCCGCTAATAAATCAATATAAGCTTTATTAATTCTTTTTGCAGATTCAACAGACTTATTGATATTAGTGGGCCATCCTCCTATAATTAGTCTATTTATTATATTGTTGATAGAAATCTTTTGGATTTCAGGTTTTATTTTATCTGTATTTAATAAAGCGCCTAGAGATATTGTCCCGGATGAAAAACCCAATTCAAACCAAGACATCGTTCTCATAACTGAAATTGTAAAACGCCCTGCTCCAGAATGTGTTTTTGTTGTTTCAATAGGATTTGCAGAGCCTGTTAAAATAAACTGCCCTGGTTTTTGTTTTTTGTCTACATTATGGCGAATATAATTCCATAAAAGAGGTTGCTCTTGCCATTCGTCAATCAAGCGCGGAGTTTGCCCATCAAGCAAAACTTCGGGATTAAAATCCATAAATGTTTTTACTTTTGGATCTATATCAACCTGAAGTCTACTTTTTGCAAATTGCATTACTGTTAAAGTTTTTCCACAAGACTTAGGACCTTTTATCAAAAGTGCCCCGCTACTTTTTAGATTTTTTTGTATCTCTAGTTCTATGATACGTTGCTTATATATCATGTTACCTCCATGCTATACAAAATAAGCATATAATAATATACAAAAAAAATCAATTTCAATATACGAAATATGGCAATATTACCATACATAAAAATCTTACTTGGCTTATGTAAGTCTTATGTATAGTAATTTTGTTATTTGTAGCCACTTATATGATGTAAAATTAATATAAAATAGTTGTCTACATCTGAGTTGATCTTGATAAAACTGAAAGATGCTCCTTAGATAAATTTACGATTTTTATAAATATCAAGAGGAAAGTTAAGACTGAAATATATTTATACAAACAACACAAAGATAATAATCGCATAAAAAGGTAACAATTGTTTGTTAGCTTGCTGCACAGACTTATTGTTTGTAAACAGTTCGTACCCAATAAATAAAACTATAGTTATTGCAGATATTAACGAAAGCATCAAAGATATAGCATATAATGCGAGAGAAACAAAAATGAAGTGTTTGTATTGGTTGTGTTTTAGTCCGGTAGCATCTTTTAAAGTGTAAATAAATAGTGCACCTAACGAACAAAACAGGCCAACAAAAGCAAGAAAAGAAAACTTTATACAAACGCCAAGCAATACCCCAAAAATAAAAACTACCAAGATTTTTGCAGTTAAGCTTTTCATAAAATCTCTTATTTGATTACTTGGGAAAAGTCGTGTAGTGTTCTTTTTTGGTTGCAGGTAAGGCTTCTTTATTGTTCAAATTGTCTGTTATAGGTTTGTCATACTCGTCTCCCCATATCACTACTCTGTCTCCTGCTTTCTTGAGCATCTTCTCTGTTAGCTCTGCAAACATTGTTTCTAGTTGGCTGTTTTGCAGTTCTATATTGTTCTGTCTTGTACTTGTTTTAACAAAATCAAATAAAGATCCTTCTAACTTCCCAGGTGTGTCATAAGCAAGCTCTGTAAAGTCTAAATGTATCACTGGATATTTCTTTGTTCCCTTTAAATATGAAAGTCCTAATTAATAGAGATTTTCCAAATCTTTTTTTCTTACTTCCTATACCTTACTCCTTACCAACTTATATACTATACCCCACTTTCACCATCCCTTCTACTCCTTCTCTTTCTCCTATATACCCTCTACCACTTACTTTTATGTTTATATCTCCCATCTCTCCTACTATCCCTATCTCCCCTATCCCCATCCCTCCTTT
>JAISBM010000018.1 GCA_031266185.1 Endomicrobium sp.
GATAAAGCAATTTAGGAAAATCTTTACGAGATATGATAAGCTGGATATAATGTTTATAAGTTTTGTATATTTTGCCTTTACTATGATTTTATTACGTTAGTGTCAACAGACCCTAATTGATTTTTTAAATATTTTACAATTTTTTCCTAAAATAGCTTTAAAGTGATATACACTCTTAAAAAGAGGGTTTAAAAATGCCTTTTTTTGTTTAATAAATAAAAGTATGTGATATTGTGATTGAAAGAGGGAGTTTAATAGAAAATTAAGATTTACCAGCTTTGTTGCAGTTTTAAGTTAAGTTAAATTAATTGTAATTAACAAAGAATGGAGGAATAATGAAAAGAAGTTTAGTAGTAATGCTGTTTGTGTTATCTGTTCCCCTTTTGTTGTCAAGTGGCTGTGGAAGTAAGAAGGACACCGCTGCATCCCCTCAGCGCGCGCCGCGCCCCTCCCCAACCATAGCGGAGTTAAAAGCAATCTACACAGAGTGTCTACCGGATCACATAATGGATCTTCTTAAGATAGACCTAAGCCAGCTCGATATTAAAGTACCGCTTAAGTATCAGATTGCTGTTGAGGGCGATGATGTGTTTTTAGGCATAGATTTAGATGGACACCAATATAAATTACTTGATTTAAAAAAGGCCATTCTTTTTTCGGAAATTGGAGAGACAAAGGTAGCTATCCCCCTAGCTATATCTTCTGATGCGCTTACTAAAGATACGTATTATCAATATGTTTTTCTAGTTTATAACTTTATTGATGGTAAGGATAAGGTGTATTATTATTCTGGTGCGGTAAGTAAAAAGGAGGCATCCTCCCTCTCGCCTTACGCCCTTGGTAGTAACCTCCTCATTTGGTACAACTTCGAGAAGTTTAATGGGCATGACTTAAATTCAATTTACGGTGACGGTGTAGGTGAGAGTGATGGTGTTCCTTCAGGGAAACAGGGTTGGCTAGAGGGAAAGAAGGGTGTCTTTTTCCCCTGCCTATACGTCCCTCAGACTAAGCTTGAGCTGGTTAAAATAAATAAGTAAAGTACGAATTGTTGATTATGTTTTATAAGACTATGGTGTAGAGTAAATTAATTACTGAAATAATGGAACAAAAAAGTGTGACTTAACATCCCTCTTGTCAATTTAATTGAATAATTGGCAAGAGGGTTTAAACCTTGTGTAACAAGCAATTAAATAAATTATATAATCAACCTTTACATATTTTTTTCTTCTCTCTACTTATTCTTTTGAAATATATCATATGCCTTTACGCTTTTATCACCTGCAAATACCAAATTGTAGCTAGCCACTGCCGTGCGTGCCATGGTTGTACTTGCCTTAAAGTCAACAAGTGCAGCCTCCTTCTCTCTTTCTTTTTCATATGTAATCAAGTCGCAAGTGACCAGCAAATACAATCCCTTCTTTCTCGTAATATCCACTTGTTTCAACTATATAATCAACCTTATCTTGCGGAAATAGTTCGGTTATTTTGTTTTTTACCAGTACTATTTTATCTATAAATTCGCTTTTACATTTACCTTTTGTGAGATATTTAACTATTTCAGCGTGCACTTTGAGTCCCATAAAGAGCTACTGCCATCACATTCGGTGATTTGGAAGCGGTTTTGAGCAGATTTGCTATCTCTTTGTCATCTAAATAATACTTTGTAAACTTGTCTCTCTATATGAAATTTTCGCCGTTAAAACGGGATTCCTTCCTTTTCAAACGAGTTTATTATTCTTGTTGCTCTTCCATTTTTTTCGTTTTTATAAATGCTTCAATTATTTTACTTTCACAATCCAAAATCTTATCATCAAAACAGCAATATGTATTGATTGTCATTATCTCTATTACTGTTATAGTATGTGCTCCCACTCTTTGCCATCTTTTGTGTTACTGAAAATATTTTTAATTGTTGGGCTACTCCTCCTTCGATAACTCCTTATACTTTTTCTTTTAATTCCTTTACACCTGGCTTTACTTTCTCTTCTTTAATTTCGGGCACCGCTTCAGATGCTGCCTCTTTTGAACGGACCCTTCTAAAACTCTTTAAGGTATGCCATTCTCAGTAATGTCGCTTCTGCTCTTTTCTATAGCATAAATATCAGCATTTTGCCCACATCGCTTGTCTGCCTATCTATAGGGGTAAGTGTGCTAGGCCTTTAAGGCTCTTTCCTTGTCTATACAGCGTTGCCGTGAATTGATAAGCCTGTATCACTATCAGCTTCTGTTTTAACACCACCCCTACCCCCAGAGTCTTCGGCTCTTCTGCGGTAAAACTCACAATTTACTACTGGTGTGAACACCATTCACATACCCTCCTCCTTTATTCTTTTGCCTATTTAGAATCAAATATATTTCCTTTTTAAAGGAGGATTTAACTCCAAGTTCTTGCATAGTTCTAAGAACTGGAAGGGAAATAACAGCAACAGACATAACATAACAGAAATGTAAATGTATTGACAAACTGTAGAATATATGCCACGATGGAATTATATAATAAAGCTTTCTTTTTACAAAATGGTTTGAAAAGCAAAACGAAAATATTCAATATGAGCTTTGCAAATAATTTTTATTTTTAACATCTAAAAGTCAGAGCGTGTGATAGAGGAAAGAAAGCAATTGAAGGTTGATGTCATTTTGTAGTAGGTTTAAAATTATCTATATAAAAAAATAATAAGGAG
>JAISBM010000004.1 GCA_031266185.1 Endomicrobium sp.
CATTTAAACAAATTAGTAAACTAGCAAAATGAAAAGACAAGAAAGACTTATATGTATTTTGCTTTATACAATGCTAATATATTAAATGTTTGTTGCTCATATGCCGCTCTTTGAGGTAATTACGACAATAACATTAGGCTAATGTTGCATTAGAGCGACTAGAATAAGTTTTGTAATATTATTGTTTTAACTTTTTCATCTACAATTCGTTTTGGCATAGAAAAAGCAGTTTTTATTAAAAAATCTTGAGTTAAGTCTTTAAGTTTACATATTTTTGTGTATTTATTTGCATTTTTAGTTTGTATTTGAGATATGTCTGTTGTATCGGTAAAAACTATAAAATTTTGTATAAAAGGTCTAAACTTTTCTTCTTTTTTAGTGTATTTAAAGTCATGTAAAATTTTTTCTATACGCTTACTTAGTTGCTTAAATTGATTTTCAGACTGTTCAAAAAAATTTCTTCTTTTAGTAGAAACTTTTTCTATATTATTTGTAACAACTTTTGTAAGATCGTTAATGCTTCCTGTAATTTTTGCATTAGGGAAATATTTTGCTTCAAATAACATTATTGCAAATGGTAGCGGAGATGCTGTAAAAGCTATTATATCTATTTGTTGTCCGTTAATTATAATATTTTTTTTTGGTTCGTAAGGGTATTGCATAAATACTTTTGTCATGCTTTTTAACTTGTTTTGAACTTCGTCTTCAAAAAGTTGTCCAATACCTTTATCGTCACGATTTAACATTTCTGTAAGTAAATGATTTTCTTTTTGTAAGTTTTCAATCGTTTTTGTTTTGTCGTCTTTGACACTTAAAGCTTTTTTGATTTTTATAATAAGTTCTGTTTCTGTTGCTGGTTTAGCAATAAAATCTATTATATATTCTCCTGCTATATTTGTAATTTCGGACCCATAATTTTTTTCCATGGCAGAAAGTAATATTATTGGCAAGTTTGGAGAAAGTTCTTTTATGTGTGGCAAAATATCAATACCTGTTTCTCCAAACCCAAAATAGATATCTAAAATTAAAAGATCTATTTTGTCAGGATTGTTTAAAAGAAATTTTTTTATTTCTATTGTGTTGTTAAATTGTAATACCTCTATATCTTGAAAATGTTTTTTTATTGTTCTTTCTATGGACATGCATACGCTAGAGTTGTCGTCTGTTATAGCAATTATTTTTTTGTTTATTTCACTCATCATTTTCTCCAACAGAGAAGTCTTTTGTAAAGTATGGAATATTAATTACAGTTTCTAAACCGTTCATTTTTCTAAACTGAATATTTTTTGCATAAATAAAACCACCTAATACTTTTATAAAATTGTTTGCTATTATAGTACCTTCTCCGAACCTGTTACCTTTAGAGCTTTCTATAGGGGATTTATATATTTTTGAAATTTTGTTTTTTGAAATTCCTCCACCATTATCTAATATTGACACAGATACAAATTTATCGTTTTTGATTTTTAACTCTATGTTTATAATTGCATTAAAACTGTTATAAAGCATATGCTTTTGTAAGGCATACACTGAATTATCTAAAATGTTATTAAAAGCTATAAAAAAAGATTTATTTATCTTGCAGTAAATGTCAGTTTTTTTAAGTTTAATAAACTTGATTTCAATGTATGGAGCTTTGGTTTGTAAGGTTGATATAATATTTTCTGTTTCTTTTGTTATGTCTTGTAAATAATAAGTTTTTAGAGTGCCGCTAGTTATCTCTTCAATATATTGGCGTATTTCTTTTTGATTTTTTAAAATTAAATCGCTGTATGGTTTTACTACATTGTCGTAAACTTCAGATAAAAGTTCGTTAAGTTTTGTTTTTGATTTTTCTAAATCATTTATTAAATCATGCCTAGCACTTTTTAAGAATTCTAATGTGTTAGCAGACCAGTTTAATTCCAAAACTTGTAGTTTTTGTTTTTGCTCGTCAAATGCTACAGACAATTGTTCAGAAGTTTGTTTTTTTATGAGTTCGTTGTTTAATGTAACAGTTTCTGTAATTCTATTATTTCTTCTATCAATTAATATGAAGGTGCATACAGTTAATAGTAACCACAATAACAGTTCTGGTTTAGCTTTTATGTTAGTAATGGTATAGTAATATGCTACAGGTGTTATTCCTGTTATAGCAACTAGGATAAATAGATATATAATTATTAATATACTTGATATAAAAAAAATGTCAATAAGAAAATATTTGCTGTCTCTGTCTATACTTTCAGTATCAAAATTATATTTTGGTGTAATTTGTAAATATTTATAATTGTTTGTTGAAAAAATTTTTAATGTTGTAAAAGCAATAAAGATGAGTATAGGAAAAGTAAGAATTTCTAAAAATATGTAGTCTTGTAAAGAATATAATGATAAGTTATTTATAAAACCCATAAGTAGTTTAAGAGAAGTTGTTTTTATTTTTAAAATATAGATAATAATTAATATAAAAAAAATACAAATTTCTGTTAAAGAAAAATGAGTTAAAGTTATTTTGTGCCAAGATAGGTCGCTTTTATATATTTGTTTTTGATAAGTGTTTGTTAATGTATAAATATTAAATTTAAATATTGTTAAGCATATTGTTAGTCCAAAGAATACATCTATAATTTTATCAGGAATTTCTATAAACGTGTCTGCTATATAATTTATAAATATTGTGCTAACACCAGAACTTGAAAAATTAAAAAAGTTGCCAAATAGGTGAGCAAAAAATAAAGAGTAAGGTTTATCAAATAACATGTTTTGGGAAAGGACGCTTCTTATTATAGAAGAAAAAAATGCTGTCAAAAGGCCAGCGCCAATACCATAAAATAATAAAAAAGATACCGCTTTGTTAAAATTAGATTTTAGTGAAGACTTTTGTTCTAAGTTATTATTTTTAAATATAGTGAGAATTCCACACTCATTCAAAATGCCCCAGTATAATGCTCCAACAATGTTTACGGCTGCAAGATAAATAAAGTGAGGAGATGTTGACACTGAAAGCAGAATTGTGGAAGCAAAACTTACTATTATTCCCCATAAACTTCCTAGTACTATTGTTGCTACAAATGTCCCGACCATATCAAAATATAAAAAGTTGTAGCTGTTTTCATAGACGAAAGAATATCCAGCCCAGTTTAAAAGAATAGAAAATATAGCAACAAGAAACAAAAATTTTTTATCGCGAAGTTTCCAATATAAGGTTGAAACTAGATTAAAAAGTTTCATGAGAATATGATATTAATATTATTATAATTTTACAAGTAAATTTTAATTTTATTATAATACAAACATGATTAAAATTAAAGATATTATTTTTAGATGGGTTTTATTTGTAATTTTTATTCTTTTTGCTGTTGTTATTACTCAAATAATTATAGTAAAAAAGGCAGCAGCTATACTATCATCTGTTCCAAGTGTAAGTTTGCCTACGTATTCTCCTCAAGATTTGTTAAATGATGTAAATTTAAGAGTTAAATATCTTGCTGCTAGAGTTAGGGATACACATTTTTTTGTTTATACAGTAAGACCCAAAGATAATCTTTGGAAACTTGCAAAAAAACAAGGATATTCAGTACATACACTAATAGGCGTAAATCCTCAACTTAAAACGTATGAAATAAATGTAAATCAAAAAATTTTAATACCTTCTTCTGGTGGATGTTTGCATCTTGTCCAGGATAATGATACTTGGCAAAAGATAGCTCAACGCTATGATATAGACGTTGACGAATTGCAGTTAAAAAACTTTGGTGTTTCTAAGTTGGTTCAAGGAGAATATATATTTATACCAGGTAAATATCCATCAATAGATTTGATGAATAAAAGTATGCAGGAGAAATACGAACAACGATCTTTATTTCAATCTCCATTAAGCGGTAGATACTCTTCTGTTTTTGGTAAGCGACTACATCCTGTAACAGGGAAAGTAAGTTTTCATGGTGGTATAGATATTGCAGTGCCGTCTGGTACTTGGGTAGGTGCTGCAGATGATGGTATTGTAATAGTTGCAAGTACTAATGTAAGTCATTATGGTACTGCTGTTTTTATAGATCACAAAAATGGTTATATAACCCACTATGGGCACCTTTCTAAGTTATATGTAAGAGTTGGGCAAAAAGTTAGGAAAGGTCAACTTATAGCTAAAAGTGGAGCCACTGGTAGAGTTACAGGTCCTCATTTACACTTTACAATAAAGAAAGGTGACAAAGCTTTAGATCCAATGAAGTTTATTTGGTAATCTATTTACAAATTATCCTTTTATGTTTTTGTTTAGCATTTCTGTCTTTTTTGCCAAATTGTTTGTCTGAGCGTCTATTATTTATTCCACATGGAGGTAAGTCGTCATTGGTCCTAAACTTGTTTAATGCAGTATAATTTGAAACAAGAGAATCCATTGCACTGGCGCTTAGTACCCAAAATAGCTTGGTGATCCTAATCTTATAATTTCATTAGTTGTAATCTCAGGATATGCGTCTTCTGACACTAGAATTATGTCTGGTTGATCCCCATCTAAGCCCTAGGATTTCTTTTTTGTTTGTTGGTAAAAACATGTAAATCCTTAAAAAATATACTTCTTAAATTTTTCTCTGTACTTTTTTCTCTGACTTTTTTTAGGTAAAAATTTTGAAATTATAAAAATTAGTCCAAAGTAATATTTATTTAAAAGTTGTCTTATTTTTGTAAGTTTGTTGAAATAAATCACATAGTTTAAAAAGTTGTAAAAACCGTTTTTGTCAGGTTTATATTGTGTGGGAAAATTAATTTGTTGTAATAAACTTACAGCACAAGGTATTATATCATTGACATTATGTGAACGTTCTATACTTTGAACAATTAGCTGGATAAATGGTTCTTTGTAATTTTCAAGCATATTTTTTTTGTTTAAGTAATTGTAAATGTTTTTAATAGCTTTTAAAATATCTTCTCTGTTTTTTTTGCTAGAAAGTATAGAGTTTGGCCTTAATCTGTAAATATAAAGATGTTTGTTGATAAAGTAAGTTTCTTTTGATTGAGTAAAGAATTTATAATAAAACTCTAAGTCTTCAAAAAGAATATTTTCTGAGAATTTAACATTGTTTTTTTTTATTGTGCTTGTACGGTACACTTTGTTCCAACAGTTTATAGGAAAATTGTTTATGTTTTCAGAGGTTATATTTAGTGGACCATTGTTAGTTTTTAAAAAGTAGTTGTCTTTTGTAAAAGATTTTTTATTATCATTGAAAATTTTAACATTAACCCATACGCTGTCTAAGTTTAAGTTTTCTAGTTTAGTATAAGCAAGTTCTAAAAAATTAGGTTCTACATAGTCATCAGGGTCAATAAAAGAAATGTATTGCCCGGTTGAATTTTCTATGCCAATATTTCTTGCAGTACCGGGGAGTTTGTTGTTGTCTAGTTTTATTACTTTTATTCTAATATCTTTTTTTGCAAAATTTTCGACGATTTTTATAGATATGTCTGTTCCACAATCATCAATGCAAAGTATTTCAATATCTTTTAAAGTTTGTGATATAATACTTTCTAGACATTGTTTGATATATTTTCCAACATTATAAATTGGAAGTATAACTGAAACTTTTAACATATTTTTGTATAAAACCCTTTTGTTATTTAATTATACAAAAATTATCTTTGTTTGACGACTATTATATAAAGATGTATAATTATCGCATATTTTTGTGTTTAAATTAGGGATTTGTTATGAAAAAGAAGAGAAAAACTAGTGAAAAAAGACTTTTAAAAGTTGCTCAGAAACCATCTGAAATGGCAAAAAAACTTCATTCTTTTTATAAAGGTAAAATAGAGGTAGTGCCGAAATGTCAAGTTAAAAGTTTAAACGATTTTTCTATATGGTATAGTCCAGGTGTTGCCGCAGTTTGTACTGATATTTATAAAAAGCAAGACCTTATTTATGAATATACAAATAAAGGTAATAGTCTTGCAATTATAAGTGATGGGTCCAGAGTTTTGGGACTTGGCGATATTGGTGCACAAGCTAGTATGCCTGTTATGGAAGGTAAAGCTCTTCTTTACAAATATCTTGGCGGAATAGATGCATATCCAATATGCCTTGGCACAAAGGATGAACAAGAAATAATACAAACAGTTAAAATTTTGCAGCCTTCTTTTGGTGGCGTAAATTTGGAAGATATATCACAACCTAAATGTTTTTCTATTTTGAATACTTTAAGAAAAGAATGTTCTATACCAATTTGGCATGACGATCAACAAGGTACTGCTCTTGTTACTTTAGCAGGTTTTATAAATGCTTTAAAAGTTGTAAGTAAAAAAGCGCACAAGGTTAAAATAGCAATGATAGGCGCAGGAGCAGCTAACGTGTGCATAGCTAGGCTTTTAATTTTATATGGTGTAAATCCTAAAAATGTGGTTATGGTTGATGTTAAGGGCACATTACATAGAGAACGATTTGATTTGAAGTCGTGTTATGAGCAATGGTCGCTTGCCATAGACACAAATGGCAACGATATTAGAGGTGGTATTAAGGAAGCAATAGTAAATGCTGACGTTGTTATTGCTTTGTCTAGACCAGGACCTGAAGTAATAAAAAAAGAGCATATATCCTTAATGGCGAAAAATCCAATAGTGTTTACTTGCGCAAATCCAGTTCCGGAAATTTGGCCTTGGCAAGCAAAAGAAGCAGGTGCGGTTGTAGTTGCAACAGGTAGGAGTGATTTTCCTAATCAAGTAAACAATTCTTTAGGATTTCCTGGCGTTTTTAGAGGAGTTTTAGATGTAAAAGCTACAACAATTACAGATACAATGTGTATAACTGCTGCTTGTGAACTTGCCTCTTGTGTACCTGGCAATAAAATAAAGCCGGACAAAATTCTTCCAACCATGGATGATTGGAAAATTTTCCCTAAAGTTGCAGCTGCAATTGGCGTAAAAGCTATAAAAGAAAAAATTGCATACAGAAAATTAAGTTATGATGAGATTTATGAAAATGCGGAAAAAATTATAAAAAGAAGTAGACAAGTAACAGAGACAATGATGAAAAAAGGTTACATAAAAAGTGCGAAATATAAAATCTGAAGTTATAACAAAGGCAATAGAAGATTTATGTGCTAAAACTAACTTTCAATTACCTGATGACGTTTTATATTCTTTAAAACAAAATATTTTGCACGAACATGGCATAGCAAAAAATGTTTTAGAAGAAATTATTGAAAACGCAAATATTGCAAAAACTGAAAGTTTGCCATTATGCCAAGACACTGGTACAGCTAACTTTTTTGTAAAGTTAGGTGCAGATGTATGTATAGAAGACGGAACTATTTATGATGCGATAAATAATGGTGTTTGTTTAGGATATAAAAATAATTATTTGCGTAAGTCCATTGTTTGTGATCCTTTAAACAGAAAAAATACGCAAGATAATACGCCTGCAAATATTTATATTGATATTGTTAGTGGGGATAAAATAGAAGTATCTTTTTTGCCAAAAGGTGGTGGTAGCGAAAATGCAAGTTCTTTAAAGATGCTTGCGCCTTCTTGTGGCTGGGATGGAGTAAAAGAATTTGTTTTAAATGTTGTAGACAATTATGCTAGAAATGCTTGCCCTCCTTTAATAGTTGGTGTAGGTATAGGAGGAGATTTCTCTTCAGTTGGTCTTTTAGCAAAAAAAACTTTACTTAGAAAAATAGGTAGTATAAACAGTAATTCTTTTTATAAGGAGAGGGAAAGAGAGCTTTTAGAAGATATAAATAAATTAAATATAGGACCGATGGGCTTGCGTGGCAAAACTACGGCACTTGCAGTTTTTATTGAAGCAAAGCCTACTCACATAGCTTCGCTTCCAATAGCTGTAAGTATTCAATGTCATTCTTGTAGAAGGCAGACTATCACAATATGAATGTATCCTTAAATGATTTAATTTTTAATTTAAATAACTTAAAAGTTGGGCAAAGAGTTCTACTTAGTGGAACAATTTATACTGCAAGAGACGCTGCTCATAAAAGAATTATAGATTTACTAGATTCTGGGAATAAAGACAAGATTCCTTTTAATTTAAATAATTCTGCAATTTATTACTGCGGTCCTACGCCAACAAAGCCAGGAAACATTGTTGGAGCTTGTGGCCCTACAACATCTTCTAGAATGGATACTTTTACTCCAAGGCTACTTAAAGAAGGTGTAAAAGTTTTAATAGGTAAAGGAAATAGGTCTAAAAATGTTGAAAAATCAATAGAGGAAAATAAGGCAATATATTTTATAGCTACTGGAGGAGTTGCAGCACTTATTTCTAAATCTGTAGTAAAAGTGGACTTGATTGCTTTTGAGGATTTAGGTCCGGAAGCTGTTTACGGGTTTGAGGTAAAAAATATACCACTTGTTGTTGCTATTGATAGTTATGGCAGCAATATTTTTTTTAGAGGGTAAAATGTTTTTAGCTTTAGATATTGGCAATACGAATATAACAGTAGGATTGTTTAAAATGGATGGCCGAAACATTTTAAACAATCCTTTAAACGTTTGGAGAATGTCTACAGTAAGAGTACAAACTTCAGATGAATATGCAACTATGCTTATGGATATGTTTTTTTATAATGGTTTTGATTCTAAAGATGTAAAGCATATTGCTATTGCAAGTGTAGTACCTTCTTTAAACGTTGTTTTTGAAGAAATGGCAAAAAAGTATTTTAATAAAAAGATATTTTTCGTAAATCATAAAAATTCTGGTGGTTTAAAATTTACATCTTTAGATAAGAAAGAAGTTGGTGCAGATAGAATTGCAGATGCTGTTGCTGCTTATGTTATGTATGGTGGAGGTTGTGTTATTATTGATTTTGGTACAGCAACAACTTTTGATTGTATAGACCCTAAGGGAAGATATTTAGGTGGTGCAATTGCTCCAGGCCTGTTAATTTCTGCGCAGTCTCTAAGTTTAAAAACAGCTCAATTACCGCAAGTTGAACTTAAAAAACCTTTAAAAGCTATAGGTACAACAACGGTTGAATGTATACAAGCAGGCCTTTATTTTGGACATGTGGGCCTTGTTAAAGAGATTATAAAACGAACAAAAAAAGAAATGAAAGTTAATCATATAATTGCAACAGGTGGACTTGCTAGTTTGATGTTAAATGAAATAGATGAAATAGAAGTTATACTTCCAAACTTGACATTAGAAGGTATAAGAATTATATGGAAAAAAGAAATAGGAGATTAGAAAAATGAACAAAATTCTTACATTTTTTGTAATGTTTTTTTTGTTAGTTTCTCAATGTATAGCAAACCCATATACATCTTTTAATTCTGTTTTAGATACTTTGCCTAAAGAAGACGCTCAAAAAAGTCTTGATGTTTTTACAAAAGATTTTGGACAAGCAATTTCTGGAGGATCTTGTGGTATGGGTGCAGCGCTTGGGCTTCTTGGAGTATATGGTGGTTTAAAAGTTTCTTATAGGACTATTTCTAAAGACAACATAATTGTTAAAGATACAGCCTCAAAAGGGCTGTTTTTCCCTATGCTTCACTTTTGTGTAGAGTTGCCCTATGATTTTAATGCTATTTTAAGATTCTCAAGGTTTGATGATACAACTGTTATTGGAGCAGGGTTACTTTATGAACTGTTTAAACCAAAAACTATTATAGTTCCCGCTATTTCTTTACAGTCTGTTTATAATGATGCGTCTACTAACGCTCATGGCAGCGAATTTAAAGCTTGGAACTTAAAAAATTCTATTCTTTTACAATTTTCTAAAGTTCCATTTATCAAACCTTACATGGGTTTAAATTATGATATTACTCATGTTAAGACGTATTCGTCTAAATATTGTGGTATGTCTTCAGATGTATATGGGTTTGGCTATGGGGCAGGGTTAAGTGTTAGTTTAGGCATTTTTAGTTTTATTATAGATGTTTTTATTTATGAAGATAGGCCTACTTATAATTTAGGTATGTTTGTAGGTTTTTGACTTTTACACCTTGAGAAAGACATGTATTTTTGATAAAATAGCAAAATTATTATAGTTTTTGGGAGTTTTTGATGAAAATTCGTGTTATTTTTGTATTTCTTATGCTATCTTTTGCTTCTTTTGTTTATGCCACAGATACAATATCTTCTGTTTTAGTTGAAGGACTTCACAGTGTTAAATTGAGAACAGTTTTATCGGCTATTAATATTAAAAAAGGTGAAGTCTACTCTGCAGATGTTGCTAGAGAAAATGTTCGCTCTATATCTGCTCTTGACTATTTTGAAAATGTTGAAGTAAGTTTTGATGATCAAAGAGGAATTTTAACTTTTACAGTTACAGAAAAACCCTATATAAATCGCGTTATGTTTAAGGGAAATTCCGCCTTTTCAACAGGCAAACTAAAAAGTACAAGTGTATTAAAAGAAAAAGAATATTATGATCTTTCAAAATTGGAAGAAACTAAAAATAAAATATTGGAGTTGTACAGGGATAAAGGCTACACAGACTGCCAAATAGAAGCTTACCCAACCGTAGATGCAGACACAAATAAGATCACTATAACTTTTATTATGACAGAAAATAATAAGGTTGTTATAGGTGGAGTTGATGTAGATGGTGTGGGTTCATTTAATACTAAAAAAATTCTTAAACTTATGAAGACAAGACCGAAAAAAATATTTAAAGAAGGTATTTTTCAAGCAGATTTGATGACAGTACAAACTTTTTATAAAGATAACGGTTTTATGGACTATCAACTGTTGTCTTCTTCTATTACTTATAATGAAAGCAGAACAGAAATGTTTTTAAAAGTCAGTATAAGTGAAGGTAATAAGTACGAAATTGGGGACGTAAGTTATAGTGGAACTTTTGCTATTGATGATAAAGACATTAAAAAAGTGATTAAATTGAAAAAGAAACAAATTTATAATCAAGATAAAATTATCGAAATAGTTAGAGAGATATATTCTTTATATTCTGATAAAGGTTATTTAAATGCAAAAATTGAGCCACAATTTAACAAGTCAAGTGAAGTTTCTGGTGTGGTGGACGTAAACTTTTCAATTCAAGAAAACACAATTGTATATGTGGGAAATATTTATATTGATGGGCTTGTATCTACAAAGGATAAAACAATAAGAAGAGAGCTTCTTTTATCTTCAGGTGATGTATTTTCTTTCCAGAAAGTGCGTAGAAGCGTAGAAAAAATTTATAATTTAGGTTTTATTGAAAGTGTTGAAACACAACCTATGCCAACGGGTGTTCAGGACGTCTTAGACTTGTCTCTTGCCATTACAGAAGGTAAGCCTGGTATGATTAGTGCAGGTATTGGGTATTCTTCAGTTGATCAATTAATAGGTTCTTTGCAATTGCAACATTTGAATTTGTTTGGATTAGCTCAAAGATTAAATTTGTTGTACGAGTTTGGTGCTCGTAGGCGCAATTATGAGGTAGACTGGACTGACCCACGGATCCTAAATCAAAATATGAGTTTAACTTTAAGCCTTTTTGATACAAACAGAAAAAAAGATTATGCAAGTACTACAGATGCTTATGAAGAGGCAAGAATAGGTTTTTCTACAAAGATTGGTCCGCGATTAAGTGATTATGTGGCATTGATGTTTGGGTATACTATTGAAGATATAAAACTTAAAGATATAAAAGATGATGTAAAAAGACAAATAGAGCAAGCTGCTGATCTTTCAAAGGGTAAAACATCCAGTGTATTTACACAGATTGTTTATGATTCTAGGGATTATGTTTTTGACCCTACCAAAGGCAATAGGCAACTTCTTAATTTTCAAATAGCAAGTAATAAGCTTGGAGGAGATATAAATTTTTTAAGAGGTATTGCAAGGTCTACTTGGTATTTTCCAACTTTTTGGAAATTTGTGTTAAGTACTAATGTTGAACTTGGTGCAATTACAGCTTATGGAGATCAGAGATTGCTGCCTATTTATGAAAAGTTTTACGTAGGTGGAGCGGGTGATGTTAGAGGCTATAAATCTAGAGTAGAAATAGGGCCTGCTAATGGTGGAAAAGTAAAAGGTGTTTTAAATGTAGAGTATAAATTCCCTATAATTGCAGAAAAGGGCAGATCAATACTTGTAGGTGCCTTCTTTTACGATATAGGTGGTTCTTGGGCAGATTTTAATACTATAAATTTAAATTTTGGTATAGGTGAAAAGAATTTACGTTCTGGAGTTGGGTTTGGTATAAGAATAGCAACGCCAGTTTTCCCTATAAGGCTTGATTGGGGATACGGCTTAAATCATAAAGAAGGTGAACCTTTACAACAGTTCTATTTTACTATGGGAAATGTTTTTTAAAAAAATTCTTTTATTAATTTTCTGTTTGGCTTTTATATCTTTAAAGGCATTTTGTATAGATGATCCTTTAAATGTTGACCTTTTTAATAACGTTTTTTGTGTTGATATGGATGAGATATTTAATGCTCATCCAAAAATTATAAAATATAAAAATGAAATTAAGAATTTTGTCTATAAAAGAAAAATAGCTATAGAAGATTTAATAAAAGAGCTTGATAAATTAAAATTTAGAGCTAAAACTTTAAAGTCGGAAATATCAAAAGCAAAATCAAACAATAATGAAGTGCTTACCACTCAACTTTCAAAAGAGTTAGATAATCTTTTAATAACTTTAAAGGAACAAAGTATAAAAATTTCAGATTTGTCTGACAGTTCAAAAAAAGATATATCTTTACTTGAGAAGCGTTATAGTGTAGAGGTTTTAAAAGATATAGATATTTTATTAAAAGAGTTTGCAAAAAAATATCATGTTGATACAATTTTAGATAAAAAAAGTGTTTTGTTTGGCAAATATAAAAATGTTACAGATGAAGTTATAAAAATGATAAAGGAAAAATAAATGCGGTTAACTGCTTATGAACTTGCAAAGATTGTTTCTGGAGAATTTATTGGCAGTAACGATATCATTTTAACAGGTGTTAATAGTCTCTCTAATGCAAAAGAAAATGAAATTTCTTTTTTAGGAAACTTAAAATATCTGCAAGATGCTTTAACAAGTAAGGCTGGTGTCATTTTTGTAACATTTGACACAGATGTTTTAAAATTTAAAGATAAAAATATTATAAAAGTAGAAAACCCTCAATATTCTTATAGTATAGTGCTTAGCTTAATAGAAAAGGAAAGATTGGAAGAAATAGAAAAGAAAGTGCATAGTAGTGCTTTTATATCTAGTGATGCTGTTATAGGTTCATCTGCTTATATTGGCCAAAATGTTGTTGTTGAAAGTGGCGCAAAAATTGGAAATAATGCGAAAATTTTTCCGAATGTTTATATAGGTAAAAATGTTGTAATAGGGGACGATTGCCTTGTGTATCCAAATGTAGTTATAAGAGAAGGTACAATTATTGGCAATAGAGTTATAATACAGCCCGGAGCTGTTATTGGGGGAGATGGTTTTGGTTTTGCAAATATTTCTGGGAAAATCCATAAAATTCCTCAAATAGGTTATGTGAAAATAGGAGATGATGTTGAAATAGGGGCAAATACCACTATAGATAGGGCTACTTTTGACTCAACTAAAATAGGTAATGGTACAAAAACAGATAACCTTGTACAGATAGCGCATAATGTTGAAATAGGTGAAAATTGTATTATTGTTGCACAGGTAGGAATAGCTGGCTCAACACATATAGGTAATAATGTAACTATTGCAGGACAAACTGGCCTTGTTGGACATTTAAAAATAGGTAATAATGTAACTATTGCAGGCCAAGCTGGTATTTCTGGAAATATCGAAGATGGTCAACAAGTAGGTGGAAATCCCATGGCACCTTTAAACCAAAGTATAAAAATAAGAGTTTTAATTAGAAAACTGCCTGAAATTTATAATGATTTAAGAAAAATAAAAAAAACTTTATGGGATAAATAGCTTTATTATGATAAGACAAACGACTATTTTAAAAGAGATTTTGCTTGAAGGGAGAGGTCTTCATACAGGGAACAAAAGTGTTGTAGTGTTTAAGCCAGCTGTACATGCTAATTATGGTATAAGATTTATAAGAGTTGACTTGCCTAATAAACCTGAAATAGAAGCAAATTATAAAAATACAGCCACAGGGCTTGCTGTAAGGGGAACTGTAATAGAAAAAGATGGTGTAAGAGTACACACAATAGAGCATATAATGTCTGCATGTGCGGCTTTAAATATTGACAATTTAATTATAGAAATAAACAATAATGAACCTCCAATTTTAGATGGAAGTTCGAAGATCTTTACAGAAACGCTTTTAAATGCAGGTGTACAAGAGTTAGATGCACAAAAGGAATTTTATACAATTAAAGAGCCTGTTTATTTTGAATCTGAAAAGACTAAAATTTTTGCATATCCCAGCGATCATTTAGAAATAGAATGCACTATAGGGTTTGATCATCCTTTTTTACAACACCAGAGTTTAACTTTAACAGACTTAAATAAAGATAACTATCTAAGTGATTTTGCAAGTGCTAAAACTTTTTGCTTTGATTATGAGATAGAAGCTTTACAAAAAAATGGTCTTGCGCTTGGCGGGTCAATGGAAAATGCCATAGTTATAGGTTTAGGTGGAATACATAATAAAGAGCCTCTCCGCTATAGTGATGAATTTGTGCGACATAAAATTTTAGATTTGATAGGAGATCTTTATTTAGCAGGTAAACCTATTAAAGCAAAAATAGTTGCACAAAAACCTGGCCATCAAAACAATATAAATTTTGTTAAAGAATTTGTAAGTAAAGCAATCATTGAAAAAAATAAAATTTCGGAGGGAAAAGTGAGTACAGGTGTAGACTTATCTCCAACTGAAAAAATTTTAAGTCATGAGGAAGTTTTAAAATATATTCCTCATAGGTATCCGTTTTTGATGATAGATAAAGTTAAAATAGATACTGCTAATAATACAAAAGCTGTAGGCTATAAATGTGTAAGCGGGAACGAAAATTTTTTTCAAGGGCATTTCCCAGGTTATCCTATAATGCCAGGGGTTTTAATTATAGAAGCTATGGCGCAAACATCTTGTGTTATGTTTCTTTCTAGGCCACAGATGCAGGGTAAGGTGGCTTACTTTATGAGTATAGATAAGGCTAAGTTTCGTGTACCTATAAAGCCAGGAGATTTTCTTGAGCTTCGTGTTGAAATACTAAAAGATGGTGGTAAGCACGGAAAAATGAAAGGTGAAGCTTATGTAGACGGTAAGCTTGCAACAGAAGCGGAATTTATGTTTGTTATTGTGGATAGACAGTAGTTTAAGAGGTGATTATGATACATCAGACAGCTGTAGTAAGTGAGGATGCTGTTATAGAAGATAATGTAGAAATAGGGCCTTATACAGTAATAGGGCCAGAAACTGTTATAAAAGCTGGAACTAAAATTCATGGGCAGTGTGTTATAGAATATGCACAAATAGGCAAAAATTGTGAAATTTTTAACTTTTCTTCTATAGGCAAACGCCCTCAAGATTTAAAATATCAAGGAGAACACACCAATGTTATAGTTGGTGAGGGTACAACTGTAAGAGAGAGCGTTACGTTAAATAGAGGAACTGCCGCAGCAGGACAAACTGTTGTAGGCAAAAATTGTTTGCTTATGGCTTGTGCTCATATAGCTCATGACTGCATTATTAAAGACAATGTAATTGTTGGCTATTCAACAGGTCTTGCTGGACATGTAGAAATTGACGATGGAGCAATTCTTAGTTCAGGGATTGGTGTACATCAGTTTTGTAAAATAGGAAAATCTGTAATGATTGGGGCAGGCGCTATGATTAACATGGATGTTATACCTTATGTAACTGCTCAAGGAGACAGAGCTGTTGTAGCTGGCCTTAACCTTATAGGCTTAAAAAGGAAAAAAGTTAAGCTTTCAGAAATAGAGGATATAAAGTCTGCATATAGAATTCTTTTTATGTCTAAGCTAAGTCTAGATGATGCTATAGCAAAACTAGAGGAGTCCGCTTCCCCATATGTTAAAGATATAACAGATTTTATAAAAAATTCTCAAAGAGGTATTACAAGGCCAAAATAATAAATGTTTTATTTTATAATAAACTAAAAGTACAAAAGATAAAGTTAATGTAGGTGTTGATCTAGCATTAGAATATTCATATAAAACTGCAAGTAAATTATAGGAATTGCTATTCTGTTTCAAGATCTATTTCTGAATTTTGGAGTTATTAAAAATGATTCATAAAACAGCTGTAATAGACGACTCTGCGATTATTGGCGATAATGCTTCTATAGGAGCATATACTGTGATAGGTAAGAATGTTGTTATAGGTTCAAACGTGATAATAGGTTCTAATGTTTTTATAGAACATGCACAAATAGACAATAACTGTAAAATTTATAATTCAGTTTCTATAGGAACTGCTCCTCAAGATTTAAGTTATAATGATGAACCTTCAAAAGCTTATATTGGATCTGGTACTACAATTAGAGAATTTGTAACTTTAAATAGAGGTACAAAAAAAACAGGAAAAACTGTTATAGGTAAAAATTGTTATTTTATGATTTCGTCTCACATAGCTCACGATTGTCGTATAGGAGACAACGTTATAATGGCAAACTGTTCAGCAGCTGGTGGCCATGTTGAAATTGGCGACAATGCTTTTATAAGTGGTCTTGTTGGAATACACCAGTTTACAAAGATTGGTAAAGATACAATGACAGGTATTGGTGCAGCTGTTACTATGGACATAATTCCTTACGCTTTATGCACAGGTGATAGAGTAAAACTTGATGGATTAAATTTTGTTGGTATGAAAAGAAGAAAAATTTCTTCAGAGGAAATAAATGCTGTTAAAGAAGCTTATCGTATACTTTTTAAATCAAAACTTTTGCTTGAAAATGCTTTATCAAAGCTTGAGCAAATGCAGTCAACGTGTGTCAAAGATATTGTTCAATTTATAAAAGAATCTAAAAGAGGCATTGCAAGGCCTTGAAAGATTATAAGAGTACAAAATGGAAAATATAGGTCTTATTGCCGGGAACAACAGGTTCCCCTTTTTAGTGGCAGAAGAAATTAAAAGAAGTGGCAATAGAGTTATTTGTATTGCTTTAAAAGAAGAAGCTGATGTCGAGTTAGAAAACGTTTGCGATAAAATTTTTTGGTTTTCTGTGGGGAAGTTTCAAAAAATTATAGACGCGTTGAAAAGTGAAAATGTAAAAAACGTTATAATGGCAGGACAGGTAAAACATGTTAAAATTTATTCTGCTATAAGTATGGATTTTCGTGCTTTAAAAGTTATGGGTAGTTTAGTAAATAAAAAAACTGACACTATTTTAAAAACTATTGCTAACGAATTTGAAAAAGATGGCATGTATTTAATGCCTTCTCATACTTATTTAAAACATTTGTTGGCTCCTAGTGGGTTGATAGCTGGCAAAAAGCTTTCTTTAGATGAAAATAAAAATGTTGATTTTGGATATAAGATAGCAAAAGGCATAGCTAGTTTTGATATTGGGCAAACTGTTGTTGTTAAAGACAAATCTGTATTGGCTGTTGAGTCTGTTGAAGGTACAGACGAGTGTATAAAAAGAGCATATAAACTTGGTGGAGAAAATTCTATAGTTATTAAAGTGGCAAAACCGAATCAAGATTTTAGATTTGATGTTCCCGTTATTGGACTACAAACAGTAAATACTTTAAAACAAAACAAAGTAAGAGCAATAGCAGTTGAGGCGGGTGTTACCTTTATTTTAGACAAAAATGAAGTTATAGCAAAAGCAAAAGAAGAAAAAATTACTATTTTTGGTATATAAAGCTATGATTACCATAAGGAAATAAAATGATTAATATAGCAAGTCCAATTATTGGCAAAAAAGAAAGGCGGCTAATAAAGGAAGTTTTAGATTCAAAAATTTTAGCAAGTGGCAAGTATGTTACTCAGTTTGAACAATCTTTTGCTAGTTATTGTGGTGCAAAACATGCTATTGCAAATGCAAATGGAACAACGTCTTTGCACACTGCTCTTTTAATGTGTGGTATTAAACCCAAAGATAAAGTCATAACTACTTCTTTTTCTTTTATAGCTACCGCAAATTCGATTTTAATGTGTGGCGCTGAACCTATATTTGTAGATATTGATCCAAAAACTTTTAATATAAGTCCAGTAGAACTTGAGCAAGCTTTACAAAAAGAGAAAAATGTAAAAGCAGTTTTAGTGGTACATTTATATGGACTTACTTGTGATATGGACGCAATACTAAAACTTAAAAAAAAGTACGGCTTTAAACTTATTGAAGACGCTTGTCAAGCACATGGAGCAGAGTTTAAAAATAAAAAAGCCGGATCTTTTGGAGACGTGTCTGCATTTTCTTTTTATGCTACAAAAAATATGATGACTGGCGAAGGTGGAATTGTTTTAACAAATAATAAAGACTATGATAAATATGGAAGACAAATTATAAATCATGGAAGAGAAGGACATTCTACACATGTTGTTTTAGGGTACAATTATAGATTTACAAACCTTGCTGCTGCAATTGGTATAGCACAACTACAACAGCTTGAAAGCTGGATTGGCAAGAGAATAAAAAATGCAAATATGTATAGCCAAGCTTTTAAAGAGCTAGATTTTTTGCAGATACCTTTTGTTCCTAAACATTCTAGGCATGTGTTTCATCAATATACTATCAGAGTTAGTGATAAAGAAAGAGAAAAGTTTATTGAATATCTTTCAAGAAATGGTGTGGGTAGTGGCATTTATTATAACACGGTTATGTACAATCAACCGTTCTATAAACACTTGGGCTATAAACAGGGTCTTTGTAAAGAAGCTGAAAAAGCAGCTCAAGAAGTGGTATCTATTCCGCTCCATCCATCTATTAAAAAGAATGAAATACTTAAAATAATAAAAGTTGTACAAGGTTATAAAAAATGATAGTAAAAACGGCTATTATAGGGGTTGGTTCTTTAGGGCAGCACCATGCAAGAATTTTAGGGCAACATCGTAATTCTCAACTACAGTTTGTTGTTGACTCAGACTTAAAAAGAGCAAAAAAAATTGCAAAAGTAAATCAAACAAGTTATTTAACAGATTTTAATGATTTGGTAGGCAAAGTAAATGCTGTGGTGATTGCTGTCCCTACTCAGTATCACTATCAAGTTGCCAAACCTCTTCTAGAAGCTGGCCTGCATTGTCTTGTAGAAAAACCTTTCACTTTAAATGTTCAAGAAGCTCAAGAGCTTATAGAAATTGCTAAATATAAAGATTTGGTTTTACAAGTAGGACATGTAGAAAGATTTAACCCTGCAATTATTGCAGCAGTCCCGTTTATAAGTAAACCTAAGTTTGTTGAAGTCAACAGGCTTGGCCCTTATGACCCTAGAACAAATCGTGTAGGTGTGGTACTTGATTTAATGATTCATGATTTAGACATTTTATTTTCTTTTATAAAAGATAAAGTTGTTTCTGTTGAAGCGTACGGTGCAAAAATTCTTTCTGACACTGAAGATATTACAAAAGTAAGATTGAAATATGCAAATGGATGTATTGCAGACGTATCTGCAAGTAGAGTCTCAATGGATAAATGCAGAAGGATAAGGATTTTTCAAGATGACAGTTATATTTCTATAGATTATGCTGGTAAAAGTCTTAAAGTTTACACTAAAAAAGAGGGGAAAGAAAAAATAACTTCTTTGTTTGACATAGATATAAAAAAGCCTAAACTTCCTACTAAGGAGCCTCTTTTTTATGAGCTTGATAATTTCTTAAGCAATGTAATTGAAGGTAAGAAACCTTTAGTTTCAGGAGAACAAGGTAGAGATGCTGTAGAACTTGCTCTTAACATTTTGCAAAATATGGTGTTTTAATGGCGGAAAAGAATGCAAGAAATTGACAAAAAAAGTTTAGAAAATGCTTATAACCTGTTTGAGACCGATGAAGTTAATCATTTTGAAATCGGGACCACAAAAAGCCTGCAACAGATCCATAAATATTTATTTGATGGACTGTACGATTTTGCTGGCAAAATTCGTGAGAAAAACATTTCAAAAGGTAATTTTAAGTTTGCTAATAGTCTGTATCTTAAAGAAGTCTTATTAAAAATTGAGCAAATGCCTGAAAGTTCATTTAAGGAAATTATTGCAAAATATATTGAAATGAACATTGCCCATCCTTTTATGGAAGGAAATGGCAGAGCTACAAGGATTTGGCTTGATCTAGTCTTAAAGAAAAATCTGCACAAAATTGTTAATTGGCAAAATGTTGATAAAGAGCTATATTTGCAGGCAATGGAACGCAGCCCTATCAATGAGTTAGAAATTAAGACATTACTTGGAGACAATTTAACAGATGATGTTGATAATTACGAAATTATTTTTAAAGGTATAGAGCAATCTTATTACTATGAGGGTTATAAAAAAGTGTGAAAGAAACTTGCCAAACTTATTAAAAGCAGACGCAATATGTGTAAATGATAAGATAATGTTTCCAATTTCAAAATATAAGAAAATCAAATGGTGCTTTAATGGTAAATGATAAGATTTTCATATCAGTTGGAGATTTGTCTGGTGATATTCATGCTGCAAATGTCATAAAGGAAATTAAAAATATAAATCAAAATTGTCATGTGATTGCTTTGGGTGGCAATAATTTAAAATGTGTTTCTGATTATTTTATTGAAGACATAGTTAATATAAACGCTTTTGGTCTTTTATCTTTAAAGCAAATTTTATATTTTAAAAGATTATTAAAAAAAGTAAGTTCTATACTTTCTATAGAACGTCCAAGTAAAATAATACTTGTAGATTATTATGGGTTTCATATACATATTGCACGACTTGCAAAGAAGTTAAATATTCCAGTATTTTATTATATAAGTCCTCAAGTTTGGGCATCAAGAAGTTCAAGAATAAAAAAACTTGCAAAAACTGTAAAAAAGATGCTTGTTATTTTACCTTTTGAAGAGGCAGTGTATAAACAAAATGGAGTTGACGCTGTTTTTGTAGGGCATCCGTTAATAGATAAAATAATGCAAAAAAACGATTTTAATAATAAACCGTTTAGCGCTCTTAACCCTCCTTTAATAGGATTATTCCCTGGTAGTCGTATCCAGGCAATTAAACGCCATATTCCAATACTTCTTGAAACTGCAAAGATACTCAAAGAAAAGATAAATGCACAGTTTATAATGTTTTGTGTAAATTCTGATATTTCTTATAATTTGCCAGATTATATTAAAGTGGATATTTCAAACGATTTTACTCAAAGAAAACTCATAGATTTTGCTGTTTGTCCATCTGGTACTGTAAGTCTTGAAAATGCGTTAATGGGTATTCCTATGGCAATAATATATAAACTCCCATACCTTAATTATTTCTTTTTCAGGGCAATTATAAAAGTAAAATATATAACTATGGTCAATATTTTATCTTCTAAAAATGTTGTACCTGAGTTTATTCAATTTAATGCAAATCCAAAGAAAATATCAGAATATGTACTTTCACAACTAAAACCTAAAAATTATATGTCAAAAGTTGAGGAGCTTCTTTTATTTAGACAGATGTTAGGCCAACCTGGCGTAAGTAAAAGAGTAGCAGAAATAATTTTAAATGATTAAAGGTTCATTAGTAGTTTAATTAAATACATTTTTTTTCAAGATATAGCTTATAATACTTTTCTTAAAGCTATAGTGTATTTTAAGATTTTTGTCTATATTTAAATTGCCTATATCTAAAATAATTTGATTATCCTTAATATTAGATTTATCAATCTTTAAATTAGCTTCTTTATGAGTTATCGTAGCTATGTTATTATTTTTAATTTCTATAAACAAGTGTTTTTGCATATTTAAATCTTTTGCGTCTATTACTAGATTATTATCATTGATTTTATAGTCTAAAGGAAGATTAATCATAAATATGGGGACAAAAAATATAATTATAAAAATTATAGATATCAATATAATTAAATTGTTTAAAAAAGATATTTGTTTTTGATTCATTTATTTCTCACTATAATTTATAATTGAATCTTTTTCTCAAACAAATTAGCAATATTTGCTCTATGAGAAACAGCAACAATAATTTTGTCTTTATAAAAATTAATTAATCGTTTGTAAATCTCTATTTCCATTTCTTCATGGATAGAATTTCCAAATTCATCTAATAACAAAACATCAAAATCTTTCATTAAACATCTTGCTAAACTTATTCTTTGTTTTTCCCCGCCAGAAACAAATATTCCTTTATTCCCTACAATTTTACCGTCATTTAAGTTTTCAAGAGAACATATTTTTGAAATTTCTGAATACTTTTGAGCTACTAGTGAACTATTATAATCTAAATCTAACAGAATATTTTCTTTAATAGTTGTGTTAAACAAGAATGAATCTTGTGTAAAATATGATATTTTAGATCTAAGATTTTTAATATTTATTTCATACAAATTTATACCGTTTATCAAAATATTACCAGAAGATAGACTATCAAAAAGTACTATTAGATTTAAAATTGTAGTTTTGCCAGCCCCTGTATGTCCGGTTATAATAACTTTATCATTTAAATTAACTTCAAAATTTAAGTCCCTTAATATAATTTTGTTATTTCTCTCTATTGAAACATCTTTAAAAATTATACTTTTAACTTTTTCAATTTTGTAATCAGGACAATTATCTTTAAAATTTTTATCTTCGCATTTTTTAAGTAATATTCTCTTAATCCGTTTCCAAGGTACATTAGAGTTTTTAGTAAAAAAATAAAGACTCCAAAAACTGCTAATAACATAGAAAAGATTATCAGATATATTATAAATAAAAACTGCCTGCCCCATAGTAATAACTTTTTGTTGAACTTGATATCCTAAAAGTCCAAGTAAGATCCCAATAATAATATGTTGCAAAGCTATACTAAATTGTCCAGATGTAAATCCCCAAAACATTTGTTTTGTGTTTATCCAAATTAAATTTTCAGCAGAAGAATTAATTTCAGTTATCTCTTTTTGATACATGTTAAATAGTTTTATTTCTTTGACAGAATCTATTATATCTGATAACTTTGAAGAATATAAAGCGAACACTTCTTGGTGTTTAGATGTAAAGTATTGATTTTTTTATTAAAAAAAGAAAAGAATAGGGATGGGAAAATAGCGCTTAAAATAATCAATAAAATAATTAAAAAATTAAATTGTAAAAGTATGGGTATTAAGCAAACTAGAAAAAATATCGAACTTATACTTGTTGCTATTGGCCTTATAAATAAACTGTTTATAAGCTCTGTATCACTTATGATTCTTTGCGATAAGTATGGACCTTTGTTTAAATTGCTGTTACTGTTATACCTGGAATTTAAAAATCTTATTAAAATGATTTTTCTAAAATCGAACAAGACTCTATTTTCTAGTAAATACAAAGTAAGTGTTTTAAATAAAACAGAAATTGAACTAAAAATTAGTACAGAAATATATAAAATTATAAAAATTACAATAAAGTTGTTGCCTATATTAATTGTATCTACAAAAATCATTAGAAAAAAAGCTGTAACTATATTGATAAATTTTAATAAAAAATCAATACAAAAATATTGAAAAACTTCTAGCTTGTAATTTTTAAAAAGGTTAAAGATAGTGTTAAATTTTTTCATTTTGCTTAAGGCTCTTATAATATAATCTTAGTCCTTTTTCATATTCATATTTCCATTCGTTACATCCTAAATCTAAAAAACCCTATATTACTTTCTTCTTTAAATTTCCTTGCAATAAAATCTCCTAAAAAACTATCCCATGCACAACTGTATCATGGGATAGTTTAAATTTAAAAAAATTCATCTTCACAAAAATATACACTAATGTTCTTTAACTTATTATGTTATTTTTAAACTAGATAATAAATTTTTTATTCAAAGTCAATAAATGATGTATAATACTAGGCATATAAGTATAAATCTAAGTGGGAGATTTAATCTCTAGAACATTTACTTGAGATAATATAGCTAGAAAAATATTAGGTTAGCTTGATATAAGTAAAAGGATGGCAGAAATAGCTTTGAATAGATAATTAATAATGAAAATACTTTGTTCAGTTATTGTTTTCTGTGTTTTTCTTGAAAATGTCTACGCCTTAAATTTACAGGGCATACCCAATGCTTATGATGGTAGTGTGCCTTCTGCAAATTCTATGGCTATGGGCGATACTGGGGTAACAGTTTGTGATCCTGGAAGCATTTTTTATTACAATAGTGCTATTCTTGCATACCATACAGGTTTAGAACTTCAATCGTCTTTTTCTTGCCTTGGGAAAGATGATTCTCATATAAATAATCTTTATAATCCCTCAGGTTTTGGTTTAACTACTGTTTGTCTTGTTAAAGATGATATATCTATTTCATGGAATAGGTTGGTTAATAATAATGTTTTAATAAATATCTCAGATAATAATTATGCAAAAATTCAAAATTCAATTAATTCTTTATCTCTTTCTTTTGGCAAAAAGTCTTATTTCGGGTACTCTACAGGCTTTTCTTTGTCTTATCTATATGGAGCCATTGGAGAAACTACATTTGACGCATTAAATAATTCTAATGCGTCAATTTATAACGGTAATGGTTTTAGTTGCGACTTATCTTTTCTTTTTCCTTTACAAAACAATTTAAATTTTGGATTAAATTTAAAAAATTTAATTGGGCTGATGTTTTGGCAAAAATATAAAACAGAATATGTGCCATTTACGATTATGTCAGGTTTAGGTTATACTTATAGAAATTTATTTTTATGTTTTGACTGGCACAAATATTGTTATCGTTTTGGAAATTTGGATAAAGATAAGTTTCATTTTGGTTTAGAACAATGTATATTTAAAAATATTTTTCTTAGATTAGGAACTATAACATTTACTAATTTTGATAAGAGAAATTTATCTTTTACTTATGGGGCTGGCATAAACATAAAAAATTATCAACTTTCTTTGTCTTTCAAACAAGAAAATGTTTATAGCGAAAAATTTTTAAAGTATATGGTTACTCTAAAAGGTTCATTATAAATATGGGAAATATTCCATAAATATTATCTTAATATACCTGAAAATGAACTTGCAATTATGAAAAAAGCTTATAAATTATGCTTCAAATGCGCGTCCTTGTCAATGTAGGGCTTTAGACGAACCTTACTTCTAGACGTGTTTAATATTTTTGCAAGGATAAGCTACTAAGCGAAATCTTGAAAACCGAAAACAAAGAAAACAATGTCGCGCTGCAAGACAGCAGTCAAGCTTCTCAAGCAAAAGATTTTGAAAAAAAATTTGCAGCTATGTGTCATTGAAACGACGACCAAAAAAAATATTTTGAAAGCCTGCTTCTTCCATCTGCGGTACCAGGAAGCTCTGCTGTATCTATAAGTGCCAACGACGATAAGTCAAGCAAAAAATCTGTAGAAGAAATTTTTTACGATGCAGTAAGTAAATTCGGACTCAAGTAGAATTTTTAGATGTGTTAAAAACTGAATGCAATTTTGAGCAGATATTTGTTTTTACTCTTAAAAAGAACATAATAAAGCTTCCATGTAGAGCAACGACTTTAGATTTTGCTTATGCTATTCACTCAGAAGGGAATACTTTTATTGGCGCTAAAGTTAATGGTAAAATGGTAACAGTAAGCACGGAATAAATACAAGAGATGTCTGTGAGATTTTAACTGGGAAAAATATAAAACCAAGTATTCACTGGTTAGAATGTGCAATAACTGCTCAAGCCCATTCTAGGAATTATATTGCTTTTTTTATTTTGTTTGACTTAATACAAGAGGTACAAACATATTCGCGAGTTTTCTTACCGTTAACAACAATGTTTAAACTTTGAAGATTTGGCCTAAAAAGTCTTTTTGAAGCTTTATTTGAGTGGCTTACAGTATTGCCAGATGACGAACCTTTCCCACAGACTGCACATTTATAAGACATTTTTTACATCCCTCCCAATAATACCAATGTCTAAAGATTGTACATAATTTGTCAAATTATAGTCAAATTAATGTATCTAACAATACAGTTGCAATACACTTGCTTGGCATTATTTATAAATTTATTCTTGGGTTTTTAGAGACACCCAATTACCAAGTCATACATCTTCGAGACGGCGTTGGCGGCATATGGGAAAATTTTTGCATTGTGGAGCGCATGAAAAAAAACAACGAAAAGAAAGGCGATGCCGTACATATTTTTGGAGGAACTATGAAAAGCTTGACATAGGTACGTGTAACTAGTATCATGATGCTTATGTTGAAGTAAGAGGGGAGTGAACATACAAATATCTTTAACTAAGCTGCGGAAAGATCTTCTGCATCTTAAGGATGATGAAGAATTAACGGTAACATCTGAAGGCAAGGCTGCATATACTATTAAAAAAGCGAACCATGACAGGAATGCAAAGTTTCTGCAGGCTTTGAGCAAGTGTCCAAACTTGTCCCTCACAGATGAAGAGATAATAATGTTTAAAAATGAGGGGGAGAAAATGATAGTTCTGGATGTATACCACAAAAGCCAATCTTTAATTTTCTCATTTGCTAAATCGCAATCATTTATACAATCTTGGTTTCTATAAACAAATTGTTCTTTGATCGTTCTGTTAAAGCGTTCAATGTATGCGTTGTTTTAGGATTATGCGGATAATTAAAAAAATGTGTTAAATCATTTGCTTTCAAAGTAATCATGTGCATGTCCTGCAAACTCACTTCCGTTATCCGTCAAGATCCGTTTTATTTCAAAAGGGCAAAAGTTTAAACTTTGAAGATTTGGCCTAAAAAGTCTTTTTGAAGCTTTATTTGAGTGGCTTACAGTATTGCCAGATGACGAACCTTTCCCACAGACTGCACATTTATAAGACATTTTCTACATTCCTCCCAATAATATCCATTCGATAGGCAACTTATAATTTAGTCTGCAATACAGACAAAAGGTATTATAACTATAGAAGAACATAAAACCACAGGAGGGTTAGGATCAATTGTTTCAGAGATATTATGCTTAAACGTTGATAAATATGTGCCATTTAAAACGATAGGTGTTGATACAGACTGTTTTTATAAAAATTTACGCTATAATCAAGCAAAAGAAGAATATGGAATAACTTCAGCTAATATAGTTTCTACTGCCGAGTTAATTTATAAAGGAGCTAAATAATGGGATGTTTAACATGTCAAATACTACAAGGAGATTTAATCCCGCCTGGTGGTATTTTTTATCGAGATCAGGATTTTCTTATTTGCCATACTTTAGATGTAAATATTTTGGGGTATATGATTGTTTCTCCAGTTAGACACATACAAAGTTATGATGAACTTTCAAGCAAAGAAGCAGAAAAGTTAGGGTTACATATACACATATTAACTCGATTTTTAAAAACAAAGATTCATGACATTGAAAAAACTTATATTTGTAGTTTTAATGAAGAAACTCATCACTTGCATTTTCATGTTTTTCCTAGATATCCATGGATGTTAAGTTCTGAAAATATTCATACCGATGGGAAAATAGATGCTGCAAAGATTTTTAGCCAGATGAGAAAAACGTACAAAGTTGGTATTAATGAGGAGATGAAGAATAAAATATATCTTCTTGCGGAGCAATTTAAAGTCTTTTTATCAGAATATAAGGATTAGAAAAATGCCAAAAGTTATTATTGTTACTAGTACTAAAGGCATTGGGGAATTAATTTTGGACATA
The DNA here is from genome assembly GCA_031266185.1 of Endomicrobium sp. Taxonomy (GTDB): domain Bacteria; phylum Elusimicrobiota; class Endomicrobiia; order Endomicrobiales; family Endomicrobiaceae; genus Endomicrobiellum; species Endomicrobiellum africanum. The sequence goes on from JAISBM010000004.1 coordinate 27,589, forward strand.
ATAAAATGTTGCAAATGTTATGTAACAATACATGAGCTTGCTTTTTTGCAATAATATTTTGTAAAATATACGCTAAGTTAACAAGGGAGAAAAAGTGCAGATTTCAGCATACAGCATATAATGTAATAAATTCCGCAAGAGCATTTTTTTACAAAAAAGTAAAGCCGTTGTCTGGTATTTTCAGACAACGGCTTTTTCATTTTGTTGTTAAAAAGGAGGGTGTGTATGAAAAAGTATGAGTAAATTCTTCGATTTTTTGTAACCGCAGAAGTTAGGTATTAAATTCATGTAAAATAAAGATTGGAGGAAAAAATGGCAAAGTTTAAAAAAGAAAAAGTCTCATTTTTTAAGAAAGAATTAAAGGCACTGTGTGCATATACACTAGCAGATGATAACCCATGGAAGGATCGCCGTCCACCTAACCCTCCTCCTACTCAGCCCAAACCTCAGCCTCCTTTGCCTGGGTTTCCTCCGTTTAGACCTTTTTTTTGATGAGTATATCCGGTGATAGTGATAAGTAATGTATATATTAAACAAATTTTTACGAATTAAAAAGTCTTATGTTTTCGGTTCATTTTATATAATTTATGTGCAATATCCATATTATATAAATTGTGATACGAAGTTTTATGTATCTAAGGAAATGAAAAAAATTTTTAATTATTTAAAAAAGATTAAAAATTTTGAATTAACTATTTTTTATGAGATTTTAAATAATAGTGAAGATGAAATAAAAGAAATAATTAGAATGTTAATTAGCAACAAGGTGATTTTAAATGCAGATCTTGGATAGCTATATTACAATTACATTAGAATTAACATACAATTGTAATTTTAAATGTGTACATTGCTTTAATTCTTATAAGAAAGCTCAAGATAAAAGTCTTGAGCTTTCTTTAGAAAATATAAAATATATTGTAGAAAAAACTAAAAAGTTAGATATTCTTAAAATATATTTGTTTGGTGGAGAACCTCTGCTTAATAAAAACTTTAAGGAAATCTATGTGTTTTTATGGAATCAAGGATTCCAAATTACAATCACTACTAATGGATTTCTGCTATCTAAGAAAATTATTGATCTTTTCAAAAAATATCCTCCTTTTAATCTTAATATTAGTTTATATGGATACAATTCCCAAACATATATAGACACAACCTCTTTTAATGTTTTTGAAACTATCTACTCAAATCTAAAATCCCTACAGGAAAGTAACATGGATTTTTTTATCAAATATATAGCTTTGAAAACTAATTTTAACTATGATTTAATAATAAATTTTATGTTAAAAAACAGCTTTAATTATGCTATTCAATATTCAATAATCCCACTTTTAAATACAGATCTAAAAAGTTTACAATATCAAATTTCTGAAACTGAATTAAAGCAAATAAGTCCAGCTAAAAATATGAATCTAAAAGTAGATGCCACAGAACATTATTCGGTTTATGAAAAAAAAGAAAATAGATGTGAAGTTTGGAAACAAAGTTTTGTAATTGCTCCTAATGGAGATATGAGACCATGCATTCCATTTACTAATTCAAAAAAAATTAATATATTCAAAAGAATAAAAATTGAAAATTTATTATTAAAATTAGGCAATAATTTTAATGAAAATAATATATATTATGGTAAATGTAGTAAATGTTTAGATAAAGATTTTTGTGAATGTCCTGTTATTATAAACTTATATAAAGGTAAAGATCTATCTAATGTTTGCCACCGAACTAAAATTAAAAAACTAAAGAAAAAGGTATTAAATAAATGAAAAAATTCAAAATTTTAAATAAAGATTTTATTAAATCGCAGATTTATATATTTATTACTATCATAATTTTACAATTGTTTTTTTTAGTAAATCCATTTATATATAAAAAAATTATAGATGAGGCTGTATTAAAAAACAATTTAAATTTATTTTTTAAATATATACTTATTTATCTGATTTTTGCTTTAATAAAATTCTTGTTAGAATATTTGGATTTTATATGCGCAGCTTATTTTCAAAATAAAAACTACTTAATATTAAATAATATTTTTTTTACAAAATTTTTAAAAATAAAAGAAAATATATTAAAGAAAAAAGCAGGCGGGGAAATACAACATATTCTTAATAATGACATTAATAATATTTTGGTTTATGTAACATCTACTTTTGCTAATTTGTTAAGTAATTTATTGAGTGCGCTAGTAGCTTTATTTTTTATTTTCAGATTAAATACAAAAGTAGGATTTATTTCTTTAGCTACTTGTGCTATTATGTTGTTTGTTAGCAATAAATTTTATAAAAAAAATATAGCATTAGCCCCATTTATAAGAGATACATCGAAGGATAAACTAGACTTTTTGCTTTCAATATATAATTATTCAGGATATATAAAAAGCAATCGATTAATGGATTTTTTCAAAGGTAAATATTTTGGACTTAATAATAAATATAATTTTTATTTATATAAAGAAGCATGCAATGATATTTTTTCTGACCAGATAAATAATTTTTTAAGGCTAATAGTAAGTATTTTAGTTTTAATATTTATGGGTTTGAATTTATTTGGAGGCAAAACTACTTTAGGGACAATATTAGCAGTAGAAGCTCTACTACCACTATTTTATAATCCTATGTTGTATTTTTTCAATAGCATAACAAGATTAGGCAAGACTAAAGAATCATTAAAAAGATTAGAAGAATTTGGGAATTATGAGGAGGAAGTTTATGGGAAAGGATTAAAAATAGATAAAATAAAAACCATCAACCTGGACAATATTAAATATTCCCATGATAACAAAAAAATTCTATATGAAAATTTGACTAAAAAAATAGAGATTGGGAAAATAAATTTTATTGTTGGAGCAAACGGTATAGGAAAAACTACTTTATTTAAAATAATCTTAAATTTATTTGATTTAGATACTGGAGATATAAAAGTTAATGATACATCTATAAAAGAGATAGACTTAGAAAGTTATAGGCAACATTTTTTATATACATCATAAGAACCATTTATAATGAAAGGAACTATCTTTGAAAATATAGTTTTAAATAAATCAATAAATCAAGAAGATTTGATTGAAATATTAAAAAAATATAATTTATACAGTAGAGTTAATAACTTAGGTGGTCTAGATAAAAATGTTTCTAGTGGTGGTAAAGAATTAAGTGGCGGTGAGAAACAAGTAATAGAAATTATACGATTTCTTTTAAATGATTCACAGATGATATTAATGGATGAACCTCAAGCAAATATTGACCAAGAATTAAAAGAGATTTTAGCAGATATAATTGAACAATTTAATCAGTCTGGAGTTACGTTTATTATAATTTCCCATCAAGAATTTGATTTTAAAAATGAAAATACGAAAAATCGGCATATAGTACAATTATAGAAAAAGTATATTTGACCTGATTAAATTTTAATGTTTTGTTAGTCGTACCTCAACGCTTCTGTAGGACTCAATTTAGAGGCTTTTCTTGCAGGCCACACTCCAAAAATTAGGCCGGTAAACCCTGAAAAGCAAAAAGCAAGTACTATTGAAAATGGTGTTATGACAGTTGGCCAACCGGCAAGCTTGCTGACTATAATTGAAGCTATAGATCCAAATATTATGCCAACAAAGCCTCCAATACAACATACAAAAATGGATTCAATTATAAACTGAAGCAAAATATCTGCATTGTTTGCACCAATTGCTTTCCTTAGACCTATCTCTTTTGTTCTTTCGGAAACAGATACAAACATTATGTTCATAATACCTATTCCGCCTACAAGCAAACTTATAAAACCAATAGAGCCTAACAAAAGAGAAAATGCTCTTGTCGTTTGTGACACGGTCTCTTGGATTTCAACCATATTCCAAACTTTTATGGCATCTCTTTGTGAAGCAGGCATTCTATGTGTAAATAAGAGTCGAGTTATTATAGATTCAGCCACTTCGTTCATATCTGCATCATCTCGTACCTGAACATCCATATAGTTTAAATACACAGTACCAAGTACTCTTTTCAAGGCTGTATTTAAAGGCATAGTTACTTTATCATCTTCATCACGCCAACCGCTAGAGCCTTTAACTGGCAAAACTCCTATTACTCGAAAATCTATTCTGTTAATTTTTATGTATTCACCAATGGGATTAAAATTTTTATCTCCATAAATTTCATTGATCACAGTTTTTCCAAGTAGCACAACCTTTTTTTTATCAATATTTTCAGCCTCGGTAAAAAATATGCCCCTAGAAGGATGAGAATTTTTTAAGTCAGCATAGTCTGGAGAAACACCTTCTAATACCGTATTATAATTTCTACCATTTGCAACAACTTGAGCTCTTCCAGTAGCATAACCTACTACAGCTTTTATGCCAGCTACATTTCTTTTAAGATCATATATGTCCTCAACCTTAAATCCTATGTAAGAGTCAGTTTCAATAGAAATTCCACCTGAAATCTCATTTGGGCGATGGTTTAGACGGTCTGATAACCCCACCATATTTAGCAACTTGACAGGATCTTCATGCATGTCATTTTTTGAAGAATAAATAGTAGGTAAAGCTACGTTTTCTAGTATTGTAAGCTTATCCGTCACCGTGACCAGTGATGAAGGCGTGGACAAAGATAGAGTATGTTTACTAATTATACAAGAAATCTAGTGACTATTACTATACTTGTTCACTTAGATTTTGCAAGAAGTCTAATGTCATGTGCTTTTATACTTAAAATTCGAAAAGGTTCAGTATTTTTATTATTTTTTATCTTGAAATTGCCAGAGATGATAGCAGCTGCTGCTGCATTTGTCAATGTATTAACATTTTTTATTATGTTGCGTTTAAAAAATTTAGTAAACTGTCTGTCTAAATTATAAATTATTTGGTTTATAATTTAAGTTTGGGATTAAGTCCCTTTGGAGAAGATAATAAAACACTTAAAAAACAGACACTTTTTAGGCTTTATGAATATATTCAGCCTCTTATAAATTATTCTATTCCCAATGAGGATAGCATTTATGTAGATAAAGTTTTAGCTATTGCTCCTCATCAAGATGATGAAGCTGTTGGCTGTGCTGGAACTTTGATAAAACATGTAAAATCTGGTAAACATTTAGAAATTGTTTTTTGCACAAATGATTCACAAGAAAGAATGGAAGAATCTAAAAAAGCTGTAGAAATAATAGGCTCTAAGAAAAATCATTATATGCATTTTCCTGCACGTAACTTAAGTGGGAATAAGGATTTTAAAGAAAGTTTGGGTACTATTTTAAATTCCGTAAAACCAGAAGCAGTGTTTATGCCTTTCTTTTTTGATAAACATGATGACCACATAGCTGTTTCTTGGGCAATTAGTAAACAGGCAAAGAAAATGGATTTGAATTTTATGGTTTATGCTTATTCTGTGTGGTCGCCGTTCAATCCAAATTGTTTGTTTGATATAAGTAAAGAATGGGATGTCAAAATGCAGGCAATAGAATGCTATAAAACCCAGCATGCCACAAGAGATTATATAAAAATTGCTCAAGGTTTGAATCAGTATTGGGGTGAAATTAAAGAGCGTGGCATGATGTATGCTGAAGTTTTTCTTAAAATGACGGTACAAGAATATATATCTTTATGGAGTAAAATATTTAAATGAGGTATAGAATTTTACACATTTTTTCATCTTATTCTTTTGGTGGTGCAGAAAAAACTACACTTCTTTTGGCTGAAAATTTACAAAAATTTGGAGGTAGTGATAATATAGTTGCACTACCTTGTGATAGTCAAATGTACAAAGAAGCAGAAAAAAGAAATATTAAAGTTGTAAATTTTAAAGCAGTTAACTCTTTTGACCCCAGTGGCATTTTAAAACTTATAAAACTTATAAAAAGAAATAATATAAATATATTGCACGTTCATCAAGGTAAACTTTATTGGACTTCTATTATAGTAAAGTTGTTGTGTTTAAATAAAATTAAAGTAGTTTTTCATAGAAGGCAAGACACTAGACATAGCTTTATAAGCAAAAATCATTATAGATTTGCAGATGCAATTATAACTGTGTCGCAAGCTGTTGCCAACGGTTTAATAAAATACGAAAAAGTTGATCCTAAAAAAATTACAGTGGTTTATAATGGTGTAAATTTTGAAAAGTTTAATAAAAATATAGATTGTAGTGATGTTATAAAAGAGTATTCTTTAGAAGGAAAAAAGGTTGTAGGTACAGTTTCTCAAATTGTAGATTTTAGAGGTAAAGGTCAAATATATCTTACCGAAGCTGCCCAGATGCTTAGAAAAGATTTTCCTGATTTAAGATATTTAATAGTAGGCTCAGGCAAAGGACTACAAGAGCAAAAAGAGTATGCAAAAAAACTTAATGTTGACGACATAGTTTATTTTTCAGGTTATCAAGACAATGTTCCTAAATACATTTTGGCTATGGACATCTTTTGCTTGCTTGCTTGGGATACTGAAGGTATGCCAAACGTTGTTGTGGAAGCAGAATCTTTAGAAAAACCTGTAATTGTTACAAACATTGGAGGCAATGTTGAAGCTTTTATAGATGGTGTTACTGGCCTTATGGTGGAGCCTAAAAATTCTGTTCAAGTTGCAAATGCAATAAAAATCCTTATTTTAAATCCGCATCTTGCAAAGCAGATGGGTATAGCAGGTAAGAAGTATATTGAAGAAAAATTTGTTTTAAAAAATACAGTCAAAAATACTTTTGGAGTGTATGAAAGAATACTAAAAAGTATTTAACATATTATTTTTTTTAAAGGTAGCTTAAAATGAACAAAGTTTCAGCTTACGTGTTAACTAAAAATGTAGAAAAGTATATTAAAGATTGTATAGAAAGTGTTAAGTGGGTTGATGAAATTGTAGTTGTTGACGATTATAGTACAGATAATACGGTAGAAATTGCTAAATCTTTTGGCTGTAAAGTTATACAGAATAAATTAGAATGTTTTGGTAAACAAAGAAATTTTGCTTTAGAACATTGCGCTTACCAATGGGTTGTGTGTCTTGATGCAGACGAAAGACTATCTCCACATTTAAGAAAAGAAATAGAATATGAACTTAAAAAGTCTCTAGATTTTGATGTTTATATTGCACCAAGAAAAAGTAAATTTATAAATAAGTGGATTATGCATTCTGGTTGGTATCCGGATTATAGACATCCCATTTTGCTTAACAAAAGTAAAGTAAAATATAAAGAACAACTGGTTCATGAAGATGTAGATTATAAAGGTAAAAAGTTTTATTTTAAAGGCGATATTTTGCATTATCCGTATGACAGTATAAAAAGTTTTATTAAAAAATCTGACTTTTATAGTGATTTACGTTCAAAAGAAATATTTCAAAGAGGTAAAAAGTTTAAAATTATAAATTTAATAGTAAATCCTACTGTTATGTTTGTTAAGATGTATGTATTAAAAAAAGGGTTTTTAGATGGTGTTACAGGTTTGATCCTTGCTTTGCTTTATTCTTCGTTCTACACTTTAATGAAATATGTAAAACTTTGGGAATTAGAAAATAAATGAGAGCTTTATACCCATTATCTTTAATTTATTCTTTTTTGTATAAGTTAGATAGGGGTTTTAGTAAGCCAAAAAAGTTACATAAACCTGTGATAAGTGTTGGTAATATAACTTTAGGTGGTACAGGAAAAACGTCTATAGTAATAGAACTTCTGAAATTGTTAGTTAAAAATGAATTAAATCCTACGGTTTTAACTAGAGGATATTTAAGGAAAACTAAAAAACCAGTAATATTAAAAAATGGTGGACTAAATGTAGATGTTTCTGTAAGTGGGGATGAGCCAATGTTAATAGCTAAAACTGTTCCAGATGCTAGCGTTATTGTCGGAGCAGATAGATATGCCAATGCTATAAAATTTGCAAATAAAGAGAACACGGATGTTTATGTTTTAGATGATGGGTTTCAACATTGGAGTATAAAGAGAGATTTAGATATAGTTTGTATAAATGCTTTTAACCCTTTTGGTAATGGTATGTTAATACCGGCAGGAATTTTAAGGGAATCTGTAAATGCTTTAAGAAGAGCTGATATTCTAATACTTACAAATTCCGATATGATAAATCAGACAAAATTGGAAAATTTACAAAGCAAAATACTAAATTTAACAGGAAAAGCGCCTATAGTAACTTGCTATAGCAGTTTTGAGTATAAGACTTTAGATTTAAAAACAGATTTTGACATTAAAGTTTTAACTGAAATGAGTTTGTACTCTTTAAGTGCTGTAGGTTTTGCAAGTGGATTTAAAAATTCTATTTTAAAATCTGGGTTAAAAATAAAAGGTAGTATAATTTTAAGAGATCATAGTAGTTTTGGCAATAAATTTTTAAACAATATAGTCAATAAGAAATACAGAAATACTTATTTTATTGTTACAGCTAAAGATGCTGTGAAATTTGAAAATATTGATGAAAGTATTAAAAGAAAAGTTATAGTTTTAAAAGTACTTCCAGAATTTATAACAGGAAAAAATCAATGGGAAAAAAGTATATTAAGTATCCTGCGGTCTTTTTAGATAGAGATGGTACACTTATTTATGATAAAAATTATTTAAGTTCTCCTGATCAAGTTAAACTTTATTCTTATGCTGCAGAAAGTATAAACAAATTTAAAAAAGCTGGTTTTAAGGTAATAGTTGTAACAAATCAGTCAGGCGTTGCAAGAGGTATGTTTACATTGAAAGATTTAAACAAAATTCATAAAAAATTTTTATCTCTTTTAAAAAAAGCCGGTACAACTGTTGATGGTATATATTTTTGTCCTCATTTAGATGAAGATAAGTGTGAATGTAGAAAGCCAAAAACAGGTATGGCTGTACAAGGTGCTAAAGATTTTAATATAAATCTAAAAAAATCTTATGTGGTTGGTGACAGTACCAGAGATTATTTGTTAGGTTATAATATTGGCGGTAAGGGTATTTTGGTGCTTACTGGTCATGGAAAGAAACAACAAAAAGAAATAAGTCATGAAATGGTGCAACCTTTTGCTATATGTAAGGATTTAAAACAAGCGGTTAATTTAATTATTAAAGATGCTAAAAAATGTTAAAGAAAATTAAATTACCATTTTTGTTTTTTGTGTGCACATTTTGTTTTTTTGCAAAAAATTTATCTGCAAAACAGTTGAATGTAACACAAACACCAGAATTTGAAAAAATAGATTACACTTTAACATGGAATATGCTTCCTATTGGGTATGCAAGCTTAGAGCTTAAAGGGTTTAAAGATAGGAACGGGATAAAAACTCGTTATGCTTGTTTAAATGTAACAACAAATGATTTTTTGTCTTCTATGTTTTCTCTTAATGCTCATTTTGAATCTTTGTTTGAATACAATGCCACGTATTCTTTTGAATTTATTTCAAAAATGCTTCAGGATGGTAAAGAAAGATATGAGCATATTGTATTTGAGCCGCAAGAGCAAAACTATAGATTAAATAATAATGGAATTATAAAAAAAGGGAAAACGTTAAAAAATGTAAAAGATATTTTAGCTACTCTGTATTGTATTAGAACGCTTGATTTAAAAGTGGGGCGTAAATATATTTTAAATTTACATTCTCAAGACGTTTCTACGTCGATATCTGTTTTGGTTTTAAAAAAGGAACAATTAAATACTGTTTTAGGTCAACGTAACTGTTTTGTTGTAGAACCTTTATTGTATGAAAACAATACAATTGATTTAGGTGGTAAAATATTAGTCTGGATTACTGCTGATACAAAAAGATTGCCTATTTATATAAAGGTTGAAAGTAATATAGGTGTAGTATCTGCAAAATTGACATTTTTTAGTAATAAAAAATAAGGAATTTTTAGATGACTGTTTTAAAAAAATCAATAAATACAGCAAGACTTTCTGTATTTTCTAATATTTCATTAACAGTGGGTAAACTATTTGCTGGTGTATACGTGGGTTCGATATCAATTATTTCTGAGGCTGCGCATTCATTGGTAGATTTGGTTGCCTCGCTAATAGCATATTTTGCTGTAAAAGAATCTTCAAAACCTGAAGATAAACAACACCCTTACGGTTATGGAAAGTTTGAAAATGTCTCAGGCACAATAGAAGCTATTCTTATTTTTATAGCTGCTATTTATATTATTTATGAAGCTGTAGATAAACTTTTACATCCTTTAAAAATACAAATGCCTATAATAGGCGTTTTAATTATGTGTTTTTCTGCAGGCGTCAATTTTTTTGTTTCAAAAAAACTTTTTGTTGTAGCAAAAGAAGTAGACTCTGTTGCTATAGAAGCAGATGCTTGGCATTTAAGAACGGATGTCTATACTTCTTTAGGTGTTATGTCTGTATTGTTTATAATTACTCTATTTGAACTTTTTTATCCAAAAATAAATATTTATTGGTTAGATCCAATCGCTGCTATTGTTATTGCTATAGCTATTATTAAAACCGCTTATAAACTTGTCATTAAGTCTTCTAAAGATTTGTTTGATATAAGTCTTCCTGATACTGAAGTTAAGCTTATTGAAGGAATAGTAAGGACAAGTACGGACATTTGTGGTTATCATGATTTAAAAACTCGTAAGTCAGGCAATAAAAGATTTGTTGAGTTTCACATACTTGTTAGACATCAAATGAGCGTTTTGCAAGCTCACGATATAACAAGGCAAATGGAATATCAAATTTCTAAACAACTTGAAAATATTACTGTGACAATTCACGTGGAACCTTGTGATAATGCATGTACTCTAAAGTGTCAAGAAGGGTGTTTAATAAAAGCGTGTAAATTAGAGAACATTAAAAAATAATTTTTGTTAAAATAATTTGAGAGGCGATATGAGTGCAGATAAAATAATCAACTGGGTTTGAGCGGATTTAAGTTTCCTTGAGATTGGTGTTAGAGAGGTAACTCCGATAAGATACTAAACTAGATCAATAGTTTGGTTAGTCTAGTTTAGACTCTTATCTACGTTACTAGAGCAATCGCAAGTAAACATTTAAACAAATTAGCAAACTTGCAAAATAATAAGACAAGAAAGACTTATATGTATTTTGCTTCAAACAATTATAGGCATTAGGTTTTTTAGAGAAACCTCTTAAAAAATTTTAATAGTTGCAAGATTATACAAGGATTTGAGTGTTCGATTTAAATGTAATATAATTGTCCTAAAATTGTGGAGGGGTTCAATGTATAAAATTGTTTTAATTAGGCATGGAGAAAGTGTTTGGAATAAAGAAAATAAATTTACTGGTTGGACAGATGTGGCTTTGTCTGACAAAGGCCACCAAGAAGCATTGGATGCTGGTAAGCAGCTAAAAAAAGATGGTTTTACTTTTGATTTAGCTTATACGTCTGTGCTTTCAAGAGCAATAAAAACTTTATGGAATGTTTTAAATGTAATGGATTTGGCTTGGATACCGGTTATAAAAAATTGGAGATTAAACGAAAGGCACTATGGTGCATTGCAGGGTTTAAATAAAGCTGAAATTGCAGCAAAGTATGGCCAAGATCAAGTAAAAATATGGAGAAGAAGTTATGATGTGCCTCCAATGCCTTTAGAAGAAACTGATGAGAGATATCCAGGAAAAGATAAAAGATATGCTGGACTTTCTAAAGAAGAGCTTCCTGTGACAGAATGCTTAAAAGATACAGTAGCAAGAGTTGTCCCTTATTGGGAAAAAGCAATTGTTCCTCAAATAAAATTAGGCAAAAAAATTATAATTGCAGCGCATGGGAATAGTTTAAGAGCTTTAGTTAAATATTTAGATAATATAAATGATAATGATATTGTAAATTTAAATATACCTACAGCTATACCTTTAGTTTATGAACTTGATGAAAATTTAAAATCTATAAAAAATTATTACTTGGGTGATCAGGAAGCTGTCAAAAAAGCTATGGAAGCTGTTGCAAATCAAGGGAAAAGCAAAATAAATAGAGATAAGGGGTTTTGCAATGCTACGAAAGTTTAAATTATATTTTATAAACAACAAAATATGGTTTATTATTGGTACTCTTGTTACTAGTCTTATAGGGTTGTCTGTATATGGACTAAGTAAATTAGAGTCTTTTTATAGAGTGATGACTCTTGCAACTATGCCAATACAACTTTTGTTAGCATTTGCAAGTGCAGCTGCTTTTGTGTTTATGTATATGACTGTATTTACAAGAGGCGGTTTTAGTAATTTAAGGAAGAAGAGAATTCAAGCTAGAGATATTAAAGTGTCTTTTAAAGATGTTATAGGTCTTGAGGCAGCAAAAAAAGAAGCTTTAGAAGTTGTAAAACTTATTAAAGATAGAAAGCAACTTCAAAAAATTGGTGGTAAAATAATTAAAGGTATTATTTTAATGGGCCCTCCGGGTTGTGGTAAAACTTTACTTGCAAAAGCTATAGCTACAGAATGTAAAATACCATTTATTTCTATGGCTGGTAGTGAGTTTGTCGAGATGTTTGTTGGAGTTGGTGCAAGCAGGGTGAGAAATCTTTTTAAAAAAGCTAGAGAATATGCTTATACTGATGGAGCTTGTATAGTTTTTATAGACGAAATTGAAGTGATAGGTAGAGGTAGAACTTTTTCTTATATGGGTGGTGGGGAAGAGACAAATAGTACTCAAAATCAGCTGCTTGTGGAAATGGATGGTTTAAATAACGAAAAAAGTAATGTTATTGTTGTAGCTGCAACAAATGCTGACGAAACTGTTTTAGATAGAGCCTTGCTTAGACCTGGTAGATTTGACAGAAAAATTTCTATTATTCTTCCAAACTTAAAAGAAAGAGAAGAGCTGTTTGCGTATTATTTAAAAAAAGTAAAAATATCTTCTGAGGTAAAAATTGATAGGCTTGCGCGAAAGTCCGTTTATAAGTCGCCAGCTGATATTGAAAATATTGTTAAAGAAGCAGCTCTAATTGCTACAAGAAAAAATAAAGAAGAAATAGATATGAAAGATATATCAGAAGCTATGGATAGGATAGATCTAGGTATGGAAACACATCTGGATATGACACCAAAAGAACTTGAGATGACGTCTTATCATGAGGCAGGACATGCTGTAGCCATATATTTGATGCATCCAACTGACGATGTGTTTAAAGTTACTGTAAGGTCACATCAAGGTTCGTTGGGACTTGTTGCTCCTCTGCCTAAAGAGGAACTGCATAGTGAAAACAAAGATGAGTTACTTGCGGATATTATGGTGTCTCTTGCAGGATATGTTGCAGAAAAAATTAAATACAATAACACGACTACAGGCGTTTCTGCCGACTTTTCTATGGCTATGGCAACAGCAAATGCAATGGTGTGGAAAGTTGGTATGGGAAACAATGGTATGGTTGGAAACTTTTCTGTTATACCTAAGGAAGAAATGTCTCAAAGTTTAAAAGAAAAATTAAATAATGAGACAATATCTATAATAAATTCTTGTTACTCTAAAGTAGAAGAATTTTTAAAATCAAATTGGGATGCTGTGGATGCGCTCGCAAAGAGACTTGTTAAAGGCAAAGAACTTGATTTTGATGAACTAGAAGAAGTTATGGAAGCTGTAGGCAAAAAAAAGCCTAAAACTGAAAGCTCTATAATTTCAGATTTTTCCAGTAAAGAGTAAAGCTTATTAAACTATACTATAACAAGGGAAAAGTTGTAATTGTGAAAAAATTTAAAATTCCATTGATTCTAGTAATGATAGTTTTTTTGTTTGTTTCTTGTGGGGTTACTTATAAGAAGGGAGAAATATCACAAGATTTGCAAACGCTTATAAAAAAAGAGTGTGGTTTGGATTCAAAAGCTTTTGTTGTCGGCAAAACTCTGTATTTGGATATAACTATAGATAGTCTTGTTTCTAATGACAGTAAAGTTTTTGCACGAACAATGCGCACAATACAAACTGCAAATCTTGCTGTTGTTAGAGTTGTGTTAAGTAGTGATTCTAATATACACTATATGGTTGCAACAGTTTTTGATAAAAATAAAATTTTGGCTTTTAGAGTTGTTCAAAACATTGAAGATATAAAAAGTTATTTTTATATGCGTATATCTCGTTCAGATTATGAATCAAGAAGCCTTATAGAGCTTGTGGGAAGTTCTTTAGCTCCAATAATGATAAATGATAAACATGATATAACAAGAGATGAGTTTGTTGGAAGGCTTATAGCGTCCCAAATTAATATGATGGCTAGAACAAACCCTTTTTATGGTGCTTTAATAGCTGCAATGCAAATGCACTACATAGGAATAAGGGGCAATGAACTTTATTTGTTAGTTTTAGGGATAGTAAATTCTATAGCGGAACCTATAATTCAAGACGCTTTACAAAAAGATCTCAAAGATTACGTGAATAAATATAAAGTTTCTTTTGACACTATAAAAGCTATAAACCATAATGGTAAAGTTGTATTTAGTGCGAGTATATCAAATTCTAAAAACTAGAATTTATTGTTGGAGGGCAGATGTCTTGTAATGATATTCTAAAGCAAATAGGGATGCGTATTAAAGCTGTTAGAGAAATTGCAGGCTTATCTGCAGAAGCGTTTTCAAAAAGCGTTAACTTAGATATTGAAACTTTTATGAAATATGAAGAGGGTTCTTTAGATATTCCCATAACTGTACTTTCTGCAATTGCAAACAAATATAATATAGAGTTAACTGCTCTTTTAACAGGGCAAGAACCTCACTTAAATGCATTGTCTATTGTTAAAAAAGGTGAAGGTATAACTGTAACCAGAAGGAAAGAGTATAAATATCAAGATTTAGCTTATGAGTTTGCTAAAAAGAAAACTGAAGTTTTTTTAGTTAAAATTGAACCGTCAACTAAGCAAGAAACACATTCTTGTTCTCATGAAGGGCAAGAGTTTAATTATATTTTAGAAGGAACTGTAAAATTTGTTTTTGATGGCAAAGAATATATGTTGGAGGCAGGAGATTGTGTGTATTTTGATTCTGGTCATAATCATGCTGTGTTTGCTACAGGAGGTGCTTGTTCAAAACTGTTAGCGGTAATTCTCGAGTTAAAATAAGTTAATAATATATGTCCTAAAAAAGAAGGAAAGAATGATAGCTGAAAAGTTTGTGAAAACTAATTATAAGTCTTATGAAGACTTTATGCAAAATTGTAAAATTTCTGTTCCAGATAATTTTAATTTTGGATTTGATGTTGTTGATGAAATAGCAAAATCTAAGCCTGATAAAAAAGCTATGATTTGGTGTAATTCTGAAGGAGAAGAAAAAACTTTTACTTTTGAAGACATAAAAAAAGAAAGCAATAAAGTGGCAAATTTTTTTAAGTCTTTAGGGATAAGCAAAGGTGATTCAGTTATACTTATGCTTAAAAGACATTATGAGTATTGGCATTGTGCAGTTGCTTTACATAAGATAGGCGCTTTACTAATACCGGTTACGCATTTGCTAACAGCAAAAGATATAAAATATAGAGTAAAAGCTGCAGGTGTGAAAGTTATTGTAGCAGCTTCAGATAGGAGAATTATAGATATAGTAACTGAAGCACAAAAAGATTTGCCAGAACTAGAGCATGTGGTGTCAGTCAGAGGTAAAGTTGATGGTTGGATTGAGTATTTAAAAGAGGTTGAAAAATGTTCAGATGTGTTTTGCAGGCCTACTGATGCTGAAGCGACAAGTTCCAAAGATAAGTTTTTACTGTATTTTACGTCTGGAACTACAGGTATGCCTAAAATGGTTTGCCATGATTTTTCTTATCCTTTAGGGCATATTATTACTGCACGATTTTGGCAAAATTTAGATGAAAGTTCTTTACATCTTACAGTTGCAGACACTGGGTGGGCTAAAGCTTCTTGGGGCAAACTTTATGGACAATGGCTATGTGATGCATGTATTTTCGTTTATGATTATGAAAGGTTTGATTATCATGATTTATTATCAAAAATTGCACATTACAAGGTGAGTTCTTTCTGCGCTCCTCCTACAGTGTATAGATATATGATAAAAGAGGATTTTTCTAAGTATGATTTTTCTAATTTAAAGTATGCTGAAACTGCAGGTGAACCTTTAAATCCAGAAGTGTTTGTAAAATTTAAACAGATGACAGGTTTAGAGATAAAGGAAGGTTTTGGTCAAACAGAAAGTGTTGCTTTGATTGCAACTTTCCCTTGGATGAAAGTAAAACCCGCTTCTCTTGGGAAGCCTTCTCCGGGCTGGGATATAGATATTATAGATTCTGAAAACAATTCTTGCCAGGCAGGTCAAGAAGGTCGTCTTGTTGTAAGAACAAAAGAGTCTAGACCTGTAGGTTTGTTTTGTGGTTATTATAAAGACGATATTATGACAGAAAAAACTTGGAAAGATGAGATATATGATACTGGAGATGTGGCCTATAAAGATGAAGATGGATATATTTGGTTTGTAGGGCGTTCGGATGATGTTATAAAAAGTTCTGGATATAGAATTGGACCATTTGAAGTCGAAAGTGCATTGTTAGAGCATCCAGCTGTATTAGAATGTGCAATTACTGGTGTTCCTGACGATATTAGAGGCGCAGTTGTTAAGGCTACTGTTGTGCTTACTAAAGAGTATAGTCCAAGTCCAGAACTGGTTTTAGAACTTCAAAATCATGTAAAAAAAGTTACAGCTCCTTATAAATATCCAAGAATTATAGAGTTTGTAACAGAACTCCCCAAAACAATAAGTGGTAAAATAAAACGCAAAGAAATAAGAGAGGCTGATGCAGTTAAGTAAGGGCAATGGGTTATTAAGGAGACCTGAAAGATGGACATTAAAAAACAAATTTTAGAAACTGCAAAAAAAATAAGAGGTAAAATAATTTTACCAGAAAGTTTTGATATAAGGATTTTAAAGGCAGCTTCCATGCTTGTTAGGGATGCTATAGCTTCTGTTGTTTTACCAACAAACAATTTAGAAGAAGTCAAAAGTATGGCCCAAGATGCAGGGATCGACTTAACTGGCATAGAAATAATTCCTATAGATAGATCTTTATTGGACGATACTAATGTTAAGTTTTTTGTTGATGCAAGAATGAAAAAAAAGATGTCTGAACAAGATGCTTTAGAATTATTAAAAAATCCTTTATATTTTTCTATGATGTATCTTAAAAGTGGTAACTGCGATGCATGTGTGGGTGGCGCTGTCTATGACACTGCAGATGTTTTGAGGGCGGCTATTTATGTTATTGGTACTCAAGAGGGGATAAAGATGATTTCCTCTTATTTTCTTATGATTCCTCCTCAAAACCATCCTATAATAAAAGAACCTATAATGTTTGCAGACTGTGCTGTAAATCCTGAGCCACAAGCTCTAGGTTTACAGAATATAGCAATAGCCGCAGTGGCAAACTACAAAAAAATTTTTCCAGAAAAAACTGTAAACGTTGCAATGCTTTCTTTTTCAACTAAAGGTAGTGCAACAAATAAAATGCTTTCAAAAGTAATAGAAGCTACACAACTTACAAAAGAATATTTTAAAGGGGACAGTTCTGTAAATGTTGATGGGGAATTGCAGTTTGATGCTTCTATTGTGCCAAATGTGGGCAAAAGAAAAGCTCCAAATTCTCCAGTTGCAGGAAATGCCAATATTTTAATTTTTCCAGACTTAAATGCTGGTAACATATCCTACAAAGTTGCAGAAAGGGTGGGTGGCTTCCAAGCCTTGGGCCCTATACTGCAAGGGCTATCACTTCCTGTAAGCGATCTAAGCAGAGGGTCTAGTGCTGAAGATATTTACTTAATATCAGCTATAATGCTTTTAAATAAAAGATAAAGTTGGAAAAGCTGTTAGAATTTAAGTTAAGCTTTTTTGTTTGATAATTTATATATTATTCACATTACTTTTATATTTAATTAATCGGCTGGCACCCAAATGGTCAAGTCAGATTTTATGTGTAAATTCCTCATTTTTCTTTAAAGCCGTTAAAGTTAGGAGAAGTAAACACAATAATTATTGTATTGTGCCTCCACCAAGCACTACGTCACTTTTATAAAACACTGCACTTTGCCCGGATGTAATAGACATTTGTTCTTCTTCAAATTCAACTTTTGCAGATGCAGTATCAAGAGGAACAATAGTAGCTTTTGCAGGCTTATGTTGTTGCCTAATTTTTACGGTTGCTTGTATAGGGTGTGTGGGTATACTTATAGATCCCCAAGCAATTTTTGTGACAGTTAAAGATTTTGAATATAAATCTTCTTTGGCGCCAACTACTATAACATTTTGTTTAGCTAAAATGTTTGTTACATACAGAGGTTCTTTTGTTCCCCCGGATAAGCCCAATCCTTTACGTTTGCCTATTGTGTAATTCCAAATACCGTTATGTTTACCTAAAACTTTTCCATTTTTGTCTATAATATCTCCATAGCTTACAGGAAATTGTAGAATGTCATTATAATCGCCACAATAAAAATCCTGACTATCTGGCTTTTGCGCTACAGGAAGACCGACTTCTTTTGCAATAGTTCTTACGTCTTCTTTTTTTAGTTCTCCTAAAGGGAAAATTACTTCAGATAGGATTTTTTGGTTTAACCTATATAAAAAATATGTTTGGTCTTTAGTTTTATCGAATGCTTTACACAGTTGGTACTTCCCTGTAGAATTATCAAATTTTATATTGGCATAATGACCTGTAGAAAATTTATCAAAAGTGATGTTATGCCTTTTTGCTGTGGCTGGTAAAACTCCAAACTTTATATAAGCATTACACCATACACAAGGGTTTGGTGTACGTCCTTGTTTATATTCATTTTTGAAGTTTTCAATAACGATTTTTTTATATTCTTCTCTACAATCTAATATGTGTAAAGGTATTTCTAAAAACTCTGCTATTTTTTTTACAGATTCAATATCGTCGTCTTCTGGGCCAAAACAGGCGTCAACACTTTTATTTTTAGATGCAGGGTAAGAACTGTCCCATATAGACATCATAGCCCCTACTACTTGGACCCCTTGTTTTTTTAATAAATAAGCAGCAATAGCAGAGTCAACTCCTCCACTTAAACCAACCAAAATCTTTTTCATGCCAAAATTTCCATAATTTAACTATACTGTAACATAAGGATTATGAAATCCTTTACTTTTAGAAACAAACCTGCCTATAGAGTTAATTTTATTTTCTATACAAGCTCTACAGTGTCCAGGAGAATCGTTTAAACAGATTTTCCCTGGATATATTTCATATTTTTTTCTGTAAATAGTTTCTGTAGCGTTAGGCATAACGACATTAGCTCCACTTTGCAAAGCTATAAGTCTGCCATTATGGTTTAAAGTCTCCATTGCAGTTGTGGCAGGTATATTAATATCTGGCATAATTAACCGTAAAATAGCCATAACTTTAAGAGACAAATCAAAATTGTCGTACTGATTTATACTTTTAAATTGTAAAGAGGTATCTGGATTATAAATAAAAGGTCCAATTCCTGCCATATCTACAGGTATAGATTTTAAGTACACAATATCTTTTGCAATACTTTCAAATGTTTGATCTGGCAAGCCAACCATTATTCCAGACCCTACTTCAAACCCAAGTTTTTTAATGTTTTCAAGACATATCATTCTATTTTTTAAGCTCATATCAGGGTCAAGTTTATTGTAAAGAGCTTCGTCTGTGGTTTCTATTCTAAGCAAGTACCTATCAGCGCCTGCTTCTTTGTATGCTCTGTATTCATCAAAAGTTTTTTCACCAATGCTTAAAGTTATAGCAATATCTAACTTTTTTATTTCAGATATTATATATGTCATTTTGTTTACATTATAGTAGTCGTCTTCACCTGACTGTAAAACCACAGTTTTATATCCGAAACCTTTTGCTTGTTTTGCTAAATTAACTATATCTTGTTCTTTTATACGATACCTTTCTAATTTTAAATTGGTTCTTTGCAGGCCGCAATAAAGGCAGTTTTGTTTACAATAATTTGAAAATTCTATTAATGCTCTTAAATGTACTTCATCACCCACATATTTCTTTCTTACCATATCTGCAAAAGAAGTAAGCTTTTTTGTATCTTTAGTTTTTAAAAGATACAGCATTTCTTCTTCATTTAAATTATGCGAACTTATAGCCTTTTGTAATATGTAATCTGTATTATGTTTCATTTTTGATATTGTACAAAAAATAAGTAAAAAGATAATAGATATTATCCACTTATTGCTTTGGCGAACTATATTATAAATGAGTGGTTAGACCGTTATCTTGACAAGTGTCATCCAGTTAAGAGAAATTGCGATTTTTTTCAATTTAAATCCTTATTAATATTTATAAACAATTTCTACAGTTACAAACAAAAGAAAATTTAATTTAAGCCAGGTATTTTTAAACCGCCGGTTAAACTTTTAGCTTCTTCAGCCATTACAGTTTGCGCTTTTTTGCCAGCTTCTTG
The DNA here is from genome assembly GCA_031266185.1 of Endomicrobium sp. Lineage (GTDB taxonomy): Bacteria > Elusimicrobiota > Endomicrobiia > Endomicrobiales > Endomicrobiaceae > Endomicrobiellum > Endomicrobiellum africanum. Next base: position 47,895 of record JAISBM010000004.1, read on the forward strand.
AAAAGCGGCAAGTATGTGTTTTTCTAGTTTTTCTTTTTTTTCTGCAAGCAAGTCCTCAGGTATATTTAAGCTTAAAAATTCATTTTTAGCGTTTACTTGGATTTTTATACCTTTATGCTCTACTTCAATAATTTTTGCCTTTAACTTTTTGTCCATTTCACTCAATTTGCTTCTCATAGCTATTGCTTCTTTTGCCATCTTAAACAATTCCATTTAAAATCTCCTTTGTTTTTGTGTAAATTTTTTGTCTAGTATTATTAACACTCTTACTAAAATAGCAAGTACTGCCCAAACACAAGCAAGTGCCCAACCTAAAACAGTAAATTGTTTATAGAGTAAATACACGCCTATAACACCGCAAGCAGTTGAAACTAAAAACATATTTTTATAAATAATTGCTTTTTTATTTTGTTCCATTTTTTGCCTTATCTAATTGTTTATGAAGCTTTAAAATTATAGCATAGACAGTTAAATTTAGAAACAAAAGAACAAAAGTTGTAATAACTGCTGCTAATAAATTTACAAATTTCCACACAACAAATCCCACAAAAATATCTAAAGAAAAAAGAGTATAAAAAAATATTTTAAATTTTTTCATTATTTTACCACATTCATTAAAGTTATTCTTTCAAGTAAAGACTTGTCTTTTGATTTATCTCCTAATGCGAGGTCTGTTACAGCAACTTTGTTTAGCATATGTATTTTGTTGTTTTTGCCGGAATATCCTCTAATTGAATGTATTACATAAGGATTTTGGTCTAAGTGCCCTAGGTATAGCATGATGTGTCCGGGAAGATATAAAAGAGTTATTCCACTGATCCCTTCTGAAATTATTGCCTGTGCTTTTAGTGTAGTATTATAATTGCCTAATTGAATAGAGTCTTTCATGTTGATTTGTTGGCCCGAGTTTTTGGGAAAATTAATCCCAAAACAAGAAAAAATTTGCTTAACAAAACCAGAACAATCAGTGTATCCATAATTATGTCCCCAATCGTAAGGTGCGTCTATTTGTTTAAAAGCTTGGACAATTACATTGCGTTTAGTGTATGGCAGAAAGCCCAAAGATACATCTGATTTTTTTACATAACAGTACATGAATTCTAAATTTTCATTTAGAGATTTAACTGGTATTTTTACTTCTATAGTATCATTTTTTATTTTTGAAATGTGTAGTATAGTCCCCATTTTTACACTGTCGTAAAACTGGGTTAGAGAAGTATCTTTATAAATATCTGCAAATCTAGAAGTAACTACGGCAATATTTTTGTCATTGAAATAGTCAGATATAACTTCTTTTGAAGCAAAAAGTAAGTGTTCTGCTTTTATCCAACCTTCGTACACCTCAGAAATTACATAACACCATTGATTATCTTTAGTGGAATATAAGGCCGCTACAGGGGACCAAAAATTAAGATCTGTGGCGGCTAATCTGTTTAGATCTGTTGTATCTGAAGATGAGATTAAAGGCACATCTGTTGGTAATGCTTTTAGCTTTGCATACCCAATAGTTAAGGCAAATCTTATATTTATAGGAGCATCAGGATCTATATTGTTTTTTAAAGTTTCAAAGAATGTTGATCCAACTTTCTTTAAAGAAAGAGCATCATAATATTTTGAGTATTTTTTTAGCTTATTTGCATAGTTTATGCGACTACGTTTTTCTTTTTCTTTCTCTAGGTCTCTGCTAAGAACGTTTTTTAAAAAAGGACAGTTTTCTAATATTTTTGCGTTCAGATTTTCAATTTGCTTTTCTGTGAGAATTATTTTGTCTGGATTTTGTGTTTTTGATATCCAAAAGCCTGGAGTTTTTAGTTCTCTTGAAATGCCAGATGTTACCTCAAAATGAGGAACAAGTACCTTTTTAGATGAACAAGAAAAAATAAAAAGACAAAGAAATAGTAATATAAATTTTATTTTCATTTTTGAGTCTCTCTTAAAGTTCCTGATATTATTTTTTCAACATTGTCTTTAGTTTTAACTATAAGCATTCCGTTTTCGTCTATTCCCAAATTTATGCCAGTTATTGTGTTATGCCCATTGCTTATTGTTACATGTTTATTTTTATATAAGAGGTTGGCGTTATATTCTTTTAAAAATGGCTTTAACCCTTTTTCTTTGAAAGATGTGTATAATTTTTCAAAGTTTATAAAAAATTTACAAATAAATTCTGTCCTATCTATTTCTTTATTTATAATTTCTTTTAATGATGTTGCTATGTCTTTTAATTCTTTTGGCAATTCGTTGTTAATATTTATGCCGATACCCGCAACAATCCAATTTATAATATCTTGCTCTGCAGACATTTCTATTATTATGCCAGCTATTTTCTTATTGTTTATAAAAATGTCATTAGGCCATTTTATTTTTGAATCAATATTGTACAAATCAAAAGTTTGCTTTAATGCAATACTTAGTATCAAAGCTAATTTCGTAGACTCTTCAGGAACTAAAAATGGTTTTAAAAGTATAGAAAACCAGAGTCCGCCAGTATTAGAAGCCCAAACTCTTTTAATACGTCCGTAACCGCTTGTTTGTTTTTCTACAATTACAACTGTACCTTCGTAGAAACCTTTTTGTGCAAGCATTTTTACTGTGGTTTGTGTGGAAGGCAGTTCTTTATAATATTTTATAATTTTGCATATGGTAAGGGATTTGTTTAATTTGCATTCTATTTCGTGTTCATTGAAAAAAAGTTTGTCTTTAGTTAGTTTATATCCTTTTGTACAAGATTCAATATTATATCCGAGTTGTTTTAAATTTTTTATCTGCTTACAAACTGCTACTTTAGATATACCAAGCAATTCTCCTATTTTGTGACCTGAAATGTAGGTGTTTGAATATAGCAGCTTAAGAATTTTTGTCATTTTATTTTTACTTCTAAAGATAAGTCTAAAGCGCTAACAGAATGCGTAAGCATTCCTACAGAAATTCTGTCAGCGTCAAGTTTAGAGAAACTTTTTGCGGTTTTTAAGGTTACTCCACCTGAAATCTCTATCTCTGGCTTATACTGTATGTTAGAGTTATTCCTTATAAGTTTAATCATTTTTTTTGTATTACTAATAGAAGTATTATCTAACATTATAATGTCTGCCTTTGCATCAATAGCTTGTTTTACTTCTTGTAGTGTTTCACACTCAATTTCAACAGGAATTTTGTTGTATGTTTTTCTAAATATTGCCACTTTACTTTTTAGATCTGTAACAAGTTTTAAGTGGTTATCTTTTATCAATGCCATATCATAAAGTCCCATTCTGTGGTTAAATCCACCACCACACTTTACTGCGTACTTTGCAAGTTCTCTATAACCTGGCAGTGTTTTTCTTGTATCGTATATTTTTGGTTTACCATTTTTAATGGCTTGTACAAAAAGATTTGTTAAAGTTGCAATTCCGGATAAATATTGTAAAAAGTTAAGAGCTGTTCTTTCTGCTGCTAAAATTGATTTAGCTAAACCGTAAATTTCTAAAATCTTATCGCCTAGTTTAATTTTTGCACCATCTTTTAATTTTAGTAAAACTTTACAATTCTTATCAACAGTTTTAAACACCTTTACAAAAACATCTATACCACAAAGAATGCCAGATTTTTTAGCAAACAGTACAACTTTTGCTTTTTTATCTTTTGGGATAAACTCTTTTGTGGTAATATCTTTAAAAACGCCGTCTTCTTTTAATGCGAGTTTTATAAGGATATCTATATTTTTCATTTGAGTGATTATATAAAATAGTAGCTCAAAACTCAAAATAAATGCAGCGGATGTTGGTCTAGTTTAGACTCTTATCTGCGTTACTAGATCAATCGCAACAAACATTTAAACAAATTAGCAAACTAGCAAAATAATAAGACAAGAAAGACATAAATGAATTTTGCTTCAGACAGAGCTAATTTGAAATATTAAATGTTTGTTGCTCATATGCCGCTCTTTGAGGTAACTCCGATAAGATACTAAACTAGATCAAGCTAACTACATCTGTGTCAAGTAACTCTAAACGTCCAACATGTGTTTGGACTTTTACAAAAAAATAGACTTTTACTAAGACTATTTTTTTGAGCTGTAATTATAGGGTTATTGCTTTTAGAACAGCTTTTCCGAAATCTTCAGCTATGTCGGGGCCGTTTGCAGTTATAATGTTTCCATCAATTTCTAAAGAAGCAGCAGTATATGTGGCGCCTTTATTTATTAATGTGTCTTTCCCATCTACAAATACAGTTGCTTTTTTATCTTTTAAAATACCTGAATTTGCAAGAATTACACCTGCAATACATATAGAAGCTACGACTTTGTTAAGTTTAAAAAACTCTCTTGCTAAATTTAAAGCCTTTTCATTGTCAAAGAATGTGTTAGATCCAGCTCCTCCTATATACACTATTGCATTAAAATTGGTAGGGATAATATCTCCAATTAAGAGAGTACTAACTGTTTTGCCTCCAAATTTTCCAGTTAGTTCACCTATTTTTGTGCTTGCTGTTACAACTTCAATATTAGCATTTTCAAGTACTTCTTTAGGTTTATAATATTCTTCATCTCTAAAAGTATTTGGAGCAGTTATAAAAACAACTTTTTTCATAAGGACCTCTTTATTGTTTGATAATTATGCTTTTTATTGTTATTGGATCTATAAGATGTTTCAATGGTTTATACATTATAGTGTTTTCCTTAAAATTAAATGCTCATGTCACAATGAGTGCTTATTTTAAATTATAATGATAATTTTTTTCAATATTGTTCAATTATAAGTTAGTAAAAGATATTTGTAAAGTTGTTATGTTTCATTTGTAACTTGCAAAAATATAGAAATAGATAGGTGAGGTATGTTAAACCATATTGAAAGTATTGTTTATAGCATAATTGACTTACACAATAAATTAGTTTTAAAATATTTCTCATGCTGTGGAGGTATAATGTATAAAGGTATATTTGTAACTGCTACAGATACTGAAGTGGGGAAAACATATGTTTCTTGCAAAATAGCAGAAGCTTTAAAGAATTTAAATATAAATGTTGGTGTTTTTAAACCAGTTTCTAGTGGCGACAGGAACGATGCAAAAGAATTAATTAAATCTTCTCAAATAAAAGAATCCGTAGAAAAAGTTACTCCTGTATTTTTTAAAAATCCTATGTCTCCGTATAGCGCGTCTTTAATTGAAAATAAGATTTTTAACTTGAAAAAAGTTTACTCTTGCTTTAAATATTTTTTGGACAAGTATAAATTTGTGATAGTAGAAGGAGTAGGTGGTGTACTCGTTCCATTAAAAAAAGATTTTTTTGTAAGCGATTTAATAAAAAACTTTAAACTACCTGTAATTGTTGTCGCAAGGCATAATTTGGGTACTATTAACCATACTCTTCTTACAGTAGAGCAGTTAAAAAAAAGTAATCAAAAAATATTAGGTATCATATTAAATGGTAACAAGAATAAGAAAGATATATCGTGCCAAACAAATGAAACTTTGATAAAAAAAATAACAAAGTTAAATGTTTTAAGTTTAGGTTGTAATGAAAAAATAGATTTAAGGAAAAACAAATGGATAATAGGTTAAAAGAAAAATACGTTCAACTTGACAAGAAAAATATTTGGCATCCATTTACGCAAATGGCAGACTGGGTAAATAATGACCCTAACGAGCCTTTAATTATTGATAAAGCAAAAGGCGTTTATTTATACGATGTTGATGGTAAGAAGTATATTGACGGGGTTTCATCTTTATGGGTTAATATTTTAGGACATAGAAATAGTTTAATAGATAAAGCAATAAAAGCGCAAATAGATAAAGTTGCGCATAGTACTTTTTTAGGTCTTACGCATTTTCCAGCGATAAAACTTTCTGAAAAACTTTTAAATATTTTGCCTAAAAATTTAAATAAAATTTTTTATTCTGACAACGGATCAACGGCAGTAGAAGTTGCTTTAAAAATGGCATATCAATATTGGCAGTACAAAAAAGAAAAAAGAACAATGTTCTTATCTTTAAAAAATGCATATCATGGAGATACTATAGGTGCAGTTTCTGTTGGTGGTACAGACTTATTTCATGCTAGATTTAGATCTTTACTTTTCAAAAATTATTTTACAATGTCGCCGTATTGTTATAGATGCAAGTTTAGAACAAAAGATATACCATTTCCCCCAAAAGCAAAAGATTTTAAAAATTATAATTTGCTAGTTGGTTGTAAAGGAGAATGTATAAAACAAGTTGAACAAACTTTAATTAAACATTCTAAAAAGATTGCAGCTGCAATCATAGAACCTTTAAACCAAGCTGCTTCAGGTATGATAGTAATGCCTAAAGGATATTTGACTGAGTATGCAAAACTTTGTAAAAAGTACGATATTCTTTTAATTTGTGATGAAGTTGCTACAGGTTTTGGTAGGACTGGCAAAATGTTTGCTGTAGAGCATGAAAATGTACAGCCAGATTTTATGTGTTTATCAAAAGGCATAACAGGTGGGTATTTACCTTTGGCAGTTACGATTACTACAAACAAAATTTATAATGCTTTTTTAGGTAAATACGAAGAGTTTAAAACATTTTTTCATGGGCATTCTTATACTGCAAACCCTTTAGCTTGCGCAGCTGCAAATGCTGTTGTTGACATATTAAAAGAAGATAATGTCTTAGAAAAAGCAAATGGTGTAATTAAACATTTAGAAAAAGAACTAAAAGGACTTTTAAATCATATCAGAGTAGGCAATATCAGACAGTGTGGAGTAATGGTAGGAATAGAAATTGTAGAAGATAAAAAAACAAGTAAATCTTATGATTGTAAACATAAAGTAGGGGCACAAACCTGTAATAAGCTGAGAAAACATGGCATTATAATAAGGAATCTTAGAGATACACTTGTTTTGTTTTTGCCGCTTATAATTACTAAACGAGAAATTTCAAAGATAATTAGAGCAATCAAGACAGAGCTTGAGGAGCTTTAATTGTTTTAGTTGTTAAATTACACCAAGAATTCAAACCAATTTTCTTTATTAATGCATTTAACGTCTGATGGATTGTAGTTTGAAATAAAATTTTTTGGCTGTTTTATTTTATCTTTGCTGTATTTAAACTCGTACCCTTCTATAATATTGTTATATTCTTCTACATAATTTACTTCTTCTCCTGTAAAAGTTCTGTAAAAAAATTGCTTAACTCTTTTTTGTAGAGCATTGTTCAATTTTTTACGTTCTACAATACAAAAATTTTCCCATAAAGTGCCTGTATCAGTTCTAAGGTTTAATGGTGTAAAAGTCTGTATAAGAGCATTCCTTATCCCTAAGTCATAAAAGAATACTTTAACGGATTTAGAAATTTCTTTACGTGGATTTTTTGAAAAAGAGCGTAGCTTAAAAACTATAAAACACTTTTCCAGTAAATCTATATACTTTGAAATAGTTGAGTGACTCTTTCCAAGTTTTTGTCCTATTTTAGAATAAGAAACCTCTTTTCTGATTTGCAGTGCCAACATTTGTAAAAGTTCTAATAATTTATTTGAATTTTGAAGTTTTTCAAAAGCCAGAGCGTCTTTGTATAGATAATTACCTGCCATTATTGACAAATTTTCTTGAGCTACACTTTCTGAAGTTCCAAAAATACTGGGGTACGTTCCTGTAAGTAAAGTTTCATTAAGTTTACCAATAGTTTGTGTAAAACCAAGATTATTTTTTATTTCTCTTACAGAAAAAGGATAGAGTATAAACGGAATAGATCTACCGGTTAAAGGAGCTCCTACCTGATTTACTAAATCAAAACTTGAGGAACCACTTGCAATCACACAAACATTTGGGAAAATATCATGAATTATTTTTAATATTAAACCTATGTTTTTTATATATTGAGCTTCATCTAAAGCTATAAAGGTCTTTATTATCTAAAGCCATACGTAATGAATTTTCGCTAGTAGTTTCGAATGCAGTTTTTACCTCAAGCGATTCACAGTTAAAATATGCAGTCTTTTTTGTCAAAGAATATTTTTCTAAAATTTGTTTACAAAGAGTAGTTTTTCCTACTTGCCGTGCCCCATAAATTAATATTATTTTCCCTTTGAATAACTGCTTTTCAATAATATCTTGTAAATCTCTTTCAAAAAGCATTTATCCTCCTATGCATAAATCCAAAATCTCATTGGCAGAATTGTAATAAAATCTGCCAACGTTCTGGCTATTTTATATATAATCTTTATCATTTAGTCAATTTTTTTGTAAAATCCGCGTTGAGTGTATTCAAAAAGGATCAGACCCTGACTTGGCCATTAGGTTTTCCTCAAACTTACTTTTTCATGAATAAATTCCTTCTTTTTACCTAATACCTGTCAAGTCTGGTAATATAATAAATCTCTACATTTTCAGGTGCAATAATTTCAAGGATTTTTTATGATTTTTTGTGTCAGCAAATAATACAAAAAAACTTTAATGCTCTTTAATCTTTAAATAAAAATATAGTAACTGGTATTGACAAAAGTAGACAATTTTGATAAAATTTTAATATAAATTTAAATATTCATGTTAAATTTAAAATCTTGCTGAAAAATATTAAAAAGGCGTTCTATGATATGTATAAAAGAATAATATCAGATAGTATTGTTGCCTCTTTATATAAAGGCAAAATCATTATTATGTACGGAGCAAGACGTGTAGGAAAAACTACTCTATGCAACATGATTTTAGATGAACAGGCAAAGTCAGGTAAAAAAACAGCATATTTTAATTGCGAATTGTTAAGTGTTAAATCAAAATTAGAAACTACAAACGAACAGATTCTTAAAGATTTTTTAGGTAATAACGATTTAGTTGTTTTAGATGAGGCACAAACAATTTCTCAAATTGGTTTAATTTTAAAAATTATTTCAGATACTTTTCAAAGCATTCAGATTATTGCCACAGGATCAAGCAGTTTTGAACTTTCAAATCATATAGGGGAGCCACTTGTAGGAAGAAGCAGAGAGTTTAAGCTACTGCCATTATCTGTTAATGAATTAAAAACCAAACATAATAATTTTGAAATAGATAGTAAAATCAATAATATATTAAGATTTGGCTCTTATCCTGGTATAATAGATTTGCCAGAGACGGAATCTATGATAGACTTAGAAAGTCTTGCCAGCAGTTATTTATTTAAAGATATTTTAGCTTTTGAAAATATCAAGAACTCGTCGGTTATTTCAAAATTAGTAAAACTGCTCGCTTTGCAAATAGGAAGCGAAGTTTCAATTCACGAACTTGCTGGACAGCTTGGCTTGGCTTCTCAAACTGTCCGAAAATATATAGATTTGTTAGAAAAAAACTTTATTGTCTTTTCTTTACAGGCATATAGTTCAAACTTAAGAAAGGAGATAAGCAAATCAAACAAAGTTTATTTTTATGATTTAGGAATACGTAACGCCATTATAAATAATTACAATACCCTTGATAATAGAGACGACATAGGGGCTTTATGGGAAAATTTTTGCATAAATGAAAGATTAAAATACAATCAGCAAAATAATAGAATCGTAAATAATTATTTCTGGCGTTCATATCAAGGCGAAGAGATAGACTATATAGAAGAAATTGGTGGAAAACTTCTAGCATTTGAATTTAAATATTCTTATAAAAAAATTAGACATAAAAAAACTTTTTTAACAGCTTATCCTAACTCTGAATTTAAACTAATTAATAAAAACAATTGGCAAGAATTTTTTTAAGGCTCTATGCTATATAAGGTAGAAAAAAGCTAACACCTTTTTAATACGCACTTATAATTAATGAAAAGTACATAAAATTATAACAAAATCGGTCAATATTAATCATTTTTATACTGGTATTTTAATGAATTTATTAAAAGATCTATGTCTTTAACACTATGCCCGGAAGTTAAAGATATTCTTAGCCTCGCTTTACCGTTAGGTACAGTTGGTGGTTTAATTGAAGGGGCATAAATATTGTTTTTTAGAAGTTGAGATGATAATTTTTCTGTTTTTTCGATTGGTCCTGTTATAACTGGTATTATTTGTGACTCAGACTTGCCAATATCAAATCCTAAATCTTTTAGTTTATTTTTTAAGATTTTTGAAATATTATGGAGATGTTTCCTATCAGTACCACTTTCTTTTATAATCTCTAAAGACTCTATGGCCATAGCTGCTAAAAATGGCGAAATAGCAGTTGTATATATAAAAGCTCTACTTTTGTTTATTAAAAAATCTATTAATGTTTTAGATCCGCATACAAAGCCTCCTTGTAAAGCAAAAGCTTTTGATAGAGTACCTATAGTGATGTCTATTTTATCAGCAACTCCAAAAGTGTCAGCAAGACCTTTCCCTTGATTACCAAAAACGCCCGTAGAATGAGCTTCGTCTACCATGCTTATAGCTTTATATTGTTGGCAGAGATTTACAAATTCATCCATTGGAGTAATATCTCCATCCATTGAAAATAAAGATTCAGTTACTACTAATTTAAATTTATAATTTCTAGTTCTTTTGAGAACTTTTTCAAGAGAGTTCATATCGCAATGTTGGTAAACAAAAATTCTAGCTCCTGACAGTTTTGCTCCGTCCCATAACGAAGCATGATTTAATTTATCCATTATTATGCATGCGTCTTTCTGGTAAGATATCAACGCACTTATAACACCTAAATTTGTTTGGTATCCGCTCGGATACACAAGACACGCTTGTTTGCTTTTAAATAAGGCCAACTTTTCTTCCAGTTTTTTGTGCACTGAAATATTGCCAGACACAAGTCTAGAAGATGTGGCAGACAGTCCATAATTTTCAATTATGTGCAAAGCTTTCTTTTCTAATGTTTTGTTGCCAGCTAGATCTAAATAATTGTTAGATGAAAAATTGATTAACTCTTTTCCTTGAAGTTTTATTTTGGATCTAGGAGAACAATCTACATTTCTTAAAAATCTTTTAAGTCTACTATTTTCTATTTCTGATAATTGTTGTGATAAGAGTTTATTAAGCATATCGTTCACTTTTATGTCTTTTTAAAAATAAAGCGCAAGACTGTCCGCCAAACCCAAAAGACAAAACAAGACTGGAGTTGATAGCTCTTACTTTTGGTTTATTTGGTGTGTAATCCAAATTTAAATTTATGTCTGTTTGTTTAAAATTTAAAGTTGGAGGTACAATATTGTTTGCCATGGCAAGTAAAGAAAATATTGTCCCAGCTATTGCAGAAACGCTAAGCATGTGCCCAGTTGAAGCTTTTGTAGAACTTAAAGAAATTTTGCTTGCAGTGTCAAAAGATTCAAAAACTGCTTTACTTTCATTGTAATCGTTTAATTTAGTTGCAGTCCCATGCATATGTATATAGTCAGGCGTATGTCCGGATACAGTTTTTTTAATTATTTGTGTCATTTTCGAATGGGAACTTATATATAAAGTATTGTCAGAGTATATACCATTTGAAAAATTTGCTATTTCAGCATAAATTTCAGCATTATTTTTTATAGCCTTTTCTAAACTTTCAAGCACGATAAAACCGGCCCCCTCTCCTATTGCAAAACCGTCTCTGTCTTTGTCGAAAGGGCTAGGTAAATGCTTTGTTAAAACGCCTATGTTTTTAAATCCTGCTATATAAAGTGGATGTATAGAAGTTTCGCTACAACCACAGACAACAGCATCGCATATCCCATCTTTTATAAGTTTACAACCTTGAATAATTGTTAAAATTCCTGTAGCACATGCTGCAGATACACAAGAAGTTTCATTAAAATGAAAAGTTTTGCTTAATTCTTTTAGTAAAGAATATTCAAAAGGCTTATTAAATAGATTTGTTTTACTTTCACCTAAACAAAGTCCTACCTTTTTATTAGAAAAAGAGTTTGCAATGCTTGCGTCTTCAAGAGCTTCATTAATGGCCAGCATTGCCATTTGGTATTGTCTTTGATTGTTTGCTGCGTTGAAATTGTCTAAACTAGCAATATTTGCATCTACTTTTTTATTGTAACAAATATTATGATTACAATTTATTAATTGTTTCCAGTTTTCTTCTTTACCTATACCTAGAGGGGAAACTATTCCTATACCTGTAATTGTGACTTTAATGTTACTATTCATTTCATATCAATCTTGAGTCAAAATTGAATACTTGTCCTGACACAGTTTTAAGTCCTGATAAAAAAATAATAAAATCAGTAAGTTCTTTAATATCTGTTGTTGTGTTTAGAACACTTTCTTCTTTTACTTTTTTTATATAAGAATCGCTAGCATTATTGCCCATATTTGTAAAGTGAAACCCTGGCAATACAGCGTTTGCCGTTATCCCAAAATGTCCAGCTTCTATAGAGAGATTTTTCGTAAATGCAATAAGCCCTGCTTTAGAAGCAGAATAATTTGCACTTCCTATAAAAGCTGTGAATGCACGTATAGAAGCTATATTAATTATAGATCCACTCTTACGTTTGCTCATGATTTTTAAAACTTCTTTTGTTGTATAAAATACACCTGTTAGGTTAGTGTTTATAACAGAAGACCACTCATTGTTAGACATTTTTAATATTGTCGATGGATTAGAAATGCCCGCATTGTTTATGAGACAGTCAATGGAGCCATACTCTGCAATAGTAGTTGTAACCAACTTTTTTACATCATCATAAACAGATACATCTGCTTGTATAAACTTAGAATTTTTTAATATATAATCTGGTTTATTGTTTTTATAACAACCACATACGTTCCATCCAGCTTCTGAAAATGCGATTGCTAAATGTTTGCCTATGCCGCTAGATATACCTGTTATCAATATTGTTTTGCTTTGCATAAAACCTCACTAGAATCAAATTATACTAAAAATTACACTAAAGATGTTTTTTTAGTATAATCTTAAAGATTACATTATTTTAAATTAGTCAAGAGGGTTTTGTGATGGATATGGAGAAGGTTTATAATTTTAAGACAGTTGAGGGGAAATGGAGCAAGTATTGGGTAGAAAATAAAACATTTTCAGCAAAAGTGGACAAAAATAAAAAGCCGTTTACCATAGTTATCCCTCCTGCTAATATTACTGGATCATTACATATGGGGCATGCTTTAAACACTACTTTGCAAGATATTATAATAAGGTTTAAAAAGCTTCAAGGGTATAACACTTTGTGGGTGCCTGGCACTGACCATGGTGGTATTGCTACACAAAATGTAGTTGAAAAACTTTTAAAGAAAGAAGGTATAAATAAATACGAATTAGGTCGTGAAAAGTTTTTAAAAAAGATGTGGCAGTGGAGAAACAAAACAGGTGATACGATATTAAGCCAACTTAAAATGATGGGGTGCGGTTTAGATTGGGATAGAGTTGCTTTTACTATGGACGAAGGGTGTTCTAAAGCTGTAAAAAAAGCTTTTATAGAGCTATTTAATAAAGGTTTAATATATAGAGGAAAAAGACTTGTCAATTGGTGTACAAGATGTGGTACAGCGCTCTCAGATATAGAAGTTGAGTACGCTGATGAAAAAAGTAGTTTGTGGCATATTAAGTACCCTTTAAAAGATTCTAACGAGTATATTGTTATAGCAACAGCTAGGCCAGAGACAATGTTTGGTGATACTGCTGTTGCAGTAAATCCTGACGATGACAGATATAAAAAACTTTTAGGGAAAACTTTAATATTACCTTTACTAAATAGAGAGATTAAAGTAATTTCAGATTACACTATAGACAAGTCGTTTGGTACGGGTGCGCTCAAAGTAACGCCTGCTAGTGATGCTGTAGACAATGAAATTGCAAAAAGAAACAATCTTGAAGTTATAGAAATAATAGATATAAATGGCAAAATGATAAATGTACTAGAAAATTATAAAGGTTTAACAGTAAAAGAAGCTAGAGAAAAGGTAGTTAAAGAGTTAGAGATAAAAGGCTATTTAATAAAAGTGGAAGATTATGATCATAAAGTTGGTAAATGTTATAGATGCTCTACAACTATAGAACCTCTAATGTCAGAACAATGGTTTTTAAATGTTTGGCAAATGTCTAAAAGAGCTATAGATGCAGTAAATGGTGGTGAAACTGTTTTTTACCCAGAATCTTGGAAAAGACCTTACGCTTTATGGCTTGAAAATTTAAGAGACTGGTGTATAAGTCGCCAGTTGTGGTGGGGACATAGAATACCTATATATTATTGTGTTGATGAAAAAGGCAATAAAACTGATTGTAAGCCTACTGCTTCTTTTGAAGCACCGAAACAATGTTTGTGTTGTAAAGGGTCAAATTTTGTTCAAGATGAAGATGTTTTAGATACTTGGTTTTCTTCTGCTTTATGGCCAGTGAGCATTTTTGGTTGGCAAGAAGACGAACATAACGAGGAATTGAAGTATTTTTATCCGACATCAGTTTTAGCTACAGGGCATGAAATTATATATTTGTGGGTAGCTAGAATGGTACAGTTTGGGTTAGAATTTATGAAAGAAGTTCCTTATAGAGATGTCTTTATTCATGGTATTGTAAGGGATAAACATGGCAAAAAAATGTCTAAGTCTTTAGGCAATGTAATTGACCCCAGAGAAATTATGGAGAAATATGGTACAGATGCTTTAAGATTTGCTTTAGCTTGTACTGCAGCTCCTGGAAGAGATATGCAAATTTCAGAAGAATCGTTTTTATCTGCACGAAATTTTGCAAACAAAATATGGAACGCTTCAAGGTTTATAATAATGAACTCAGAGGGAATTGAAAATTTAGATGAAGATATAGCAGCTATAGAACTTTCTGATAAGTGGATTTTAGCAGAACTTTACGAAATGTCTTCAAAAGTAAAAAAAGCTTATGAATCTTACAATATAGACACTGCTTCAAGGACGCTTTATGATTTCTTTTGGGTAAAATATTGTGATTGGTATATTGAACTTTCCAAAATACGCATGATGTCTGAAGATCTACAAGCAAAAAAGCAGGTTCTTAAGATATTGGTGCATGTCCTTAAAGTTACATTGCAGTTGTTGTCTCCCATTATGCCGTTTATAACTTCAGAAATTTGGCAAATATTAGGAGAAAAAAAGATAATAGCAGAAAGCGAGTTTTTAAATGAGCTCAAAGAAAGTAATAAATCTAATATTGAAAAAATGAAATCTTTGCAGGATATAATAATAGCTTTAAGAACTATTAGAAGCAAGATGAACATATCTCCAGCTCAACAAATAGAAGCAGCGCTATTTAATGTGCTAGATGAAAGTAAAGAAAAAGTTGTAAAGGAGAATGAAAGTTATGTAAAACAGCTTGCAAAACTAAGCTCAATAACTTTTACAAAAAATACTGTAAGGCCAAATAATTCTGCGTTAGCTGTTGTTGGTGGTTTTGAAATATTTCTACCTTTAGAAGGGCTTATAGATATAGAAAAAGAAAAAACAAGGCTTCTTAAAGAGCTAGCTCTTGCAAAACAAGAAATAGAAAAAACTACTGCGAAATTAGAAGATGACAATTTTATCAAAAGAGCGCCGGGCCCAGAAGTAGAAAAAATTAAAACTAGACTTAATGAAGCTAATATAAAATTGGACAAAATTAATGAGAGTTTAAAATTTTTAGGATAAAATCATGATAAAAAAGATAATATTAGCCACTACCAGTAAGTATAAGGAAGAAGAAATAAAATCATTATTAAAAGATCTAGACATTGAAGTTATGTCTATGACTTCTTTTGATAAGTATCCTAAAACAAGAGAAGATGGCAAAACTCTTGAAGATAATGCAATAAAGAAAGCAAAAGAAGCAGCCAAGTTTTTTAATAGCTGGGTTCTTGCAGATGATACGGGCCTTGAGGTAGATTATTTAAATGGTGCGCCTGGAATTTTTACTGCTAGGTATGCTGGAAAAGAATGTTCTTTTCAAGATAATATTAAAAAGTTACTTTATGTTTTAAAAGATGTTCCGTTTGAAAAAAGAACTGCACGGTTTAGAACAGTTATTGCAATTGCTAGTCCTAGTGGGCAGTTGTACTTGTCAACAGGAGAAATCTATGGTATAATTAATCTCATAGAACAAGGACAGTATAATTTTGGATATGATCCAATCTTTTATATTCCCGAATACAATAAAACTTTTGCAGAGTTAACGCCTGATATTAAAAATACAATAAGCCACAGGGCAAAAGCTTTGCAACAAGTTAAAGTGGTCCTTAAACAATTGTAAACAAACCGGGAAGTAGCGTAATTGGCTATCGCGCCTGCTTTGGGAGCAGGAGGTTGTGGGTTCAAGTCCCGCCTTCCCGATATATTTAATATTTTGTAAATTGTCTATATTTTTTTAGTTTATGGTCCATTCATTTTTATGGCAATATAGCATTTATTTGGAATATCTAGATGACAAACAACAAACAACAAACAACAAACAACAAACAACAAACAACAAACAACAAACAACAAACAACAAACAACAAACAACAAACAACAAACAACAAACAACAAACAACAAACAACAAAC
>JAISBM010000022.1 GCA_031266185.1 Endomicrobium sp.
TTAATAGTTCCATCTTTTATCGTTACCTTGTTTCTTATTGCATCTCCCTGAGCCCTCCCTCCGCATACATCACCACCAATAATTCCCTCACCCTCACCCTCACCACCCCACCACCCCGCAGCAATATCTATGACAACTCTATTAGATACTACATCTTCTCCTGGTCCTCGATCCCTACCTCCCACAACATCTCCATAACTAACCCCTGCTGCCCCTTCAATATCTACTCTATTATTAGAAGGCTCTATTGCTGCATCTACTGGCAGACTGCCGTCTTCTCCTCCTCCGTTTCCATAAACTTCATGATCAACCACTCCATTTATTCTTATCTCCTGAGCAGCCACAATAGCATAACTACATATCTCTATAATCAAACATAATATTACTAATACTCTTACTACCCTATACCTCTTTATCTCTCCCTTAAAATACACCCCCCCCCCCCCACATAATATTAAGCTCCAACCTGCTCTTGCTCCCTTCTAAACTCCCTACTACCTAACCCTTCAACTCCTTCCTAGAAAATTGTCAAACCTCCTACATCCATTAAACCAAATTACCTATACTAAGACAACCTTATGTGCTGACCATATACATCTGCGACATCTTACTTACTCTGACCCATAATCTGTAAAACTATTCCTAAATCTAAAAATAAATGAAACCTTTTTGTATACTATCTCGCAATTGTGCTTTCCAACCTATTCAATGCCACAAAATAAAACTATTTGGCAATCTAATTTGGTCAATATTCTCACAACTTGACAATTTCATGAATAAAATCCTTCTACTGGTCAAGTCAGCTGTTATTTTTGCTAAAATTAATAATGTTTTACTGGAGGATTTATTATGTTTTTTTACGCTGACCTACATATACATTCAAAATATTCACGCGCAACCAGCAAAAGTTGTAATCTGGAAGAACTTGCTATCTGGGCACAAAAAAAAGGGTTGGGCTTAATATCAACAGGTGATTTCACACACCCAGCATGGTTTAACGAAATAAAAGAAAAACTTGTCCCTGCTGAGCATGGTCTTTTTAAATTAAAAGATGACATTGAAAAACAGTTTCTAACAAACAACTATCACTTAAGGTTTCTGTTATCAGTTGAAATCTCAACCATATACAAAAAAGGCGATAAGACAAGAAAAGTTCATCACATTGTATTTGTCCCTGATTTTAAAAGCGCTGATAACCTAAGACAAAAGCTTTCTGCTATTGGAAACATCGTTTCTGACGGTCGTCCTATACTTGGATTAGATTCAAGAGATCTCCTTGAAATAACCTTAGAATCCGGCAAAGGTTCATATATAGTTCCAGCACATATTTGGACACCGTGGTTTTCAATATTAGGTTCAAAGTCAGGGTTTGATTCAATAAAGGACTGTTACGAAGATCTTTCAGATCATATCTTCGCATTAGAAACTGGATTATCCTCAGATCCAGAAATGAACTGGCGAGTTTCTAGTCTTGATAAATATAGACTAATATCTAATTCTGACGCGCATTCCCCTGCTAAACTTGCCCGTGAAGCTACAGTTTTTGATACAACTCCAGACTATTTTGCTATCAGAAAAGCGCTAAAAACTGGTGAAGGATATATTGGCACTGTAGAATTTTTCCCTGAAGAAGGTAAATATCACCAGGATGGTCACAGAAAATGTAATGTTTGCCTAACTCCTGAAGAGACAAAAAAACTTAAAAGCATATGTCCTGTCTGCAACAAACCTCTTACAATAGGAGTTATGCATAGGGTTAACGAGTTAGCAGATCGTAAAGGTAAAGATTTCATTATTCCAAAAACCGCAGGAAAAGTATTTAGTCTTGTCCCTTTGCAAGAAATTCTATCTGAAATTATGCAAGTTGGTAGCGCTAGCAAGGCAGTAAATATTACATATGAAAAACTAATACAAAAATTAGGCTCTGAGTTAGACATTTTAAGGAACATACCTATAGACGAAATATCAAAAGCCCACTCTTCTTTACTTGGAGAAGCAATTTCACGATTAAGAAATGGAAAAGTTATAAAACATGCAGGATTTGACGGTGAGTATGGTGTTATAAAGTTATTTGAACAAAAAGAACTAGAAAGAAATAATTTTACAAACTTGATGTTTGATATGGAAACACCTACAAACCCTTCAAAAAATGAAGAAAAGCCTCTCAGTTTAGCTAAAAAAGAACTAGGAATATCTCATCAAAGTTATAGTTTTGATATTCCTGCTTTAGAAAACAATGAAGTATTATCAGGTCTTGATGAATATCAACTAAGTGCAATAAAGAACACTAACAAACAACTTTTAATAATCGCAGGACCCGGATCCGGAAAAACTACAGTACTCACAAAACGTATAGCTTATATGGTTTTAGAAAATAATATTGCTCCTGAAAATTTCCTTGCAATAACATTTACACGCAGAGCAGCTCATGAGATGAGCGATAGATTGAATATGTTGTTTCCTAAAAACTATAGTAATATCAACATTCATACATTCCACTCTTTGTGTTTTCACATTTTAAAAGAAAAGCATGATAAAGCAGGAATAAGCCCTAATTTTAAAGTAGCAAGTAAACATGAAATGAATTTATATAAGGAAATATCTCAATCAGAAAACATTCTAAATTTTGACGATTTGATAATCTTTACAATAAAACTTCTTAACGATAATCCAGACATTGCTAAGTCATACCAAAATAGGTTCAAATATATTTCAGTTGATGAATATCAAGATATTGACGCAAGACAATATGACTTAATTAGATTACTAGCGCCATCGGACGGCAATTTATTTGTAATAGGTGATCCTAATCAAGCAATTTATGGATTTAGAGGAGGGGATTTGAAATTTTTTGAAAGGTTTTCTAAAGATTACCCTCTCTCTAAAACAATTAGTTTAAAAAACAACTATCGCTCTACTGGAACTATTGTCAATGCTTCAAACCAAATTATTAGTTCATACAATATAACAGCAAAATATAATAAGCCTCATGAAAAAATTACTATACATACAGCTCCAACTGACAAATCAGAAGCAGAATTTGTGGTCAAAACTATTGAGAATCTAATTGGTGGGCACAGTTTCTTTTCTATTGACACTAACAGATCTTTGGGAGAGGAAACCAATCTTTCATTTTCTGACTTTGCTATTTTATACCGTACATCTTCACAACTGGAACCTATGGTTGAGGCACTTCAAAGATCTGGCATGCCTTTTGTAAAATTATCTAATGATTTATTATGCGGCAAAAAACCTGTCATAGAAATGTTAAACCAATTAACAAACAAGCAACCAGTTATATCAAAGCTCAATAAGCTTACTGAGAAGTTCAAGGAAAAAATTGATGATAATATTCTTAACTACCTTGTTAAACTGGCAAGAGTTTATAGAACGAAAAATGAATTTATTCATGAAGTCTCTCTTTTATCTGAAATAGATACGCTTGATAAAAGAGCTGATAGAATTGCTTTATTGACGTTACATTCTTCAAAGGGGTTAGAGTTTAAATGCGTTTTTATAGTTGGAATGGAAAACGGAATTATTCCTTTTTATCGCGCTCAAAAACTTTGTGATATTGAAGAAGAAAGACGTTTGTTATATGTTGGCATGACAAGAGCAGAACAAAGATTATTCCTAACTCGGTCTATAAAAAGAAAATGGTTAGGAACTTACAAAAACTTAGAAATTTCGCCATTTTTAGAGAAAATTGAAAGCGAACTGTTGAGATTTAGTAAACCTGAGCAGACATTTCAAGCAAAAGAAAAATCATGTCAGCTTGATTTATTGTAAAATTAAAAAAACCACACAGTGAAATGCACCTAATATTTTTAGTATAATTAATGCCTAAACTTGCAAGACTCCCCTTACCTTTAATAATACTAAAAATGAGATATATTATGAAATTTACCAAGTCTGACAGCAAATTTTTTAAGGATATTGCGGAATTATTGCAGACAGCCCGCAATAAGGTCTATCGCGTTGTCAATTCCGTTATGGTCAAAACATATTGGGAAATAGGCAAAAAGATCGTTGAGCAAGAACAAAACGGTAAAGAAAGAGCCGATTACGGCGAGTATCTAATAGTCAATCTTTCCCGCTATTTAACAGATACTTTTGGGCAAGGTTTTTCAGAAGCCAATATTCGCAATATCAGACAATTTTATAAGATTTTTCCCACCTATACTAGATTTGCTACGCACTGCGTAGCGAATCTATCTTGGACAAACATTCGTCAAATTATAAGACTTGATAACGAAGCCGAACGCAACTATTACATTAAAGAAGTCTCTGAACAAAATTGGAGCTCTCGCCAACTTGAACGCAATATCAAAAGCGGTTATTACAGACGCTTGCTATCATCTAAAAAAGCAAACAAAAAACTTGCTTTGCCATCTTCTCCTAGCACTAAAAATAAAACAGACTTTATAAAAGACCCTTATGTTTTAGAATTTCTTGATGTCCCGGAAGATTTAGCAGGTAAAGAAACATTACTTGAAAGCGCCCTTGTAAGCAACTTGCAAAAATTCTTACTTGAACTTGGCAAAGGTTTTTCTTTTGTAGCCCGCCAACAACGCATCAGCACTGAAACCGAGCACTTTTATGTTGATTTGATATTTTATAATTACCTGCTTAAATGTTTTGTAATTATTGACTTAAAGACAACAAAACTCAAACATGCTGACATAGGTCAAATGGATATGTATGTGCGTATGTACGACAAATTAAAAAGAGGCAAAGACGATAATCCAACAATAGGTATTATTCTTTGCGCTGATAAGTCAGACACAATAGTTAAATACTCTGTCCTTGAAGAAAGCAAACAACTTTTTGCGTCAAAATACAAAACCGTCTTGCCTACGGAAAAAGAACTCGCAAATATGATAGCTAAAGAAAATATAAAATTATTGGAGCGATAATTATTGAGGCTTAGGCAAGTAAGTTTTTTATTGAAAGCGAACTGTTGAGATTTAGTAAACCTGAGCAGACATTTCAAGCAAAAGAAAAATCATGTCAGCTTGATTTATTGTAAAATTAAAAAACATATCGGATTTTTAAACCAAGAAGAAAATCCTTTTTTAAAATCGGGGCGACTGGACTTGAACCAGCGACCTCTCCCACCCCAAGGGAGTGCGCTAGCCAACTGCGCCACGCCCCGACAAAAAACTAAAATTTATAAAACGCCTTTTAATAGCTTTAAAATATATTTCAATTCACTTTTGACATCTTGCAAAAACTTAGAATCTGGAATACAATCTTGAAAAGTAGCATTAGCACTTTTATGCTTTTTATTTTTTAGCAAATATTTTTTAACACCTTCTATTGTATAGCGTTCGTTATATAACAAATTTTTAATTTTAAAAACTATTTCTATATCTTCTTTACGATACATTCTTTTGCCGTCACCATTGCGTATAGGACGTAAAATTTTAACTTCGTCTTCCCAATATCGTAAAGTATGTTTAGGGACCAATGTTATACGCGAAATTTCACCTATACTAAACTTTTCTTTTTCTGGAACAAAGTTTGCTTGAAACACTAAAGCACCTCGTTACTTGAAAAAAAGTCTTTTGATGGTTTAAACCTAATTTTTTTCATAGGAGCTATAAGAAGTTTTTGCCCTGTTTTTGGATTTCTACCATTTTTTGTTTTTGTTTCAAACATATTAAAGCTTCCAAAACCTGTTATAACAACTTTCTCGCCATTTTTTATAGCGTTTATCATTTCCTCAAACATTTTATTTACAACAACATCTGCTTCTTTTTTTGAACTTAACATTTTAGACAACGCGCAAGCTATGTCATTTTTTGTCATAATAAATTCCTTATTATTCTTGCTTTGGAGCTCTTGTCATTAAATCATTTACAGCAACAAGAGGATTTTTGCACTCAAATAAAACCTTATAAATTTCGTTTATTATTGGAAGTTTTAACTTTAATTTTTTGCCTATCTCATAAGCACTGGCTGCATTCTTTACACCTTCTGCTACCATACTAATACTATTTTGAGCTTCGCACAAAGTTCTGCCAGATCCAATAGCTTCTCCAAGAGCACGGTTTCTTGAGTGTTTAGAAAAACATGTTACCATCAAATCACCAGCACCTGAAAGGCCAAAAAAAGTTTCTTCTTTACCACCTAAAGCAACACCAACTTTTGCTACCTCTTTTAGTCCTCTTGACACTATAGCAGCTTTAGTATTGTCCCCATACTGCAAACCATCTACTATACCAGAAGCTATCGCAAAAACATTTTTTAACGCTGCACCAACTTCAACACCTATAATGTCATCTTGTGTATA
Organism: Endomicrobium sp.; assembly: GCA_031266185.1. Lineage (GTDB taxonomy): Bacteria > Elusimicrobiota > Endomicrobiia > Endomicrobiales > Endomicrobiaceae > Endomicrobiellum > Endomicrobiellum africanum. The sequence continues at coordinate 6,296 of JAISBM010000022.1, forward strand.
AACCCTAAAAAAGTTGTTCATGAACAAAGACATACATCTTTCAGACACTTCATAATTTGTAGACGCAGACGTAACAGCTGTTGGCACTTTTCTACAAACTTCTTCTGCATGACTTGGCCCAGAGAGCACAGCTATGTTATTGTAAACACCGCTAAAAACAGATTCTATAACCTCAGACATTCTAAGTAAAGTTTTGTTTTCTATGCCTTTTGTGGCACTTATTATAAGTTTATCTTTTAAAGAAACTCCATTACTTTTAAGCAAATTGCAGGTTGCTCTCATATAATCTGAAGGTACAGCAAATAAAATTGCGTCACTAATATTAAAACTTTCAAAAGTATTTGTAACGTTTATCCCTTCTGGTAACAAATCGCCTGCTTCAAAAGGTTTTAGCTTTCTCTCATTTAAATCTTTTGCTCTTTTAGCGTCAATTTCCCAAATAGTAACATTATGTCCATTTTCAAATAAAAGGGTTGCAAGTGTTGCCCCCCAAGAACCAGCGCCTAAAACAGTAATTCTCATATTATTTCCTCTTAAATAGTACGGACTTGTTTTCCTTGCCCTCTTTAAGTCTTATTAAATTTGTTCTATGCTTATAAACAATTAACATCGCCACCGCAAAAGAAAATATTATAGGCTCTAAAGAATACCCGCAAAGATATGAAATAATCGGAAGACTTACAGCTGCACATATCGAAGACAAAGACACATAGCCAAAACACACAAACACTAATACAAAAATACCAAGAGCAATTATAGTCGGTATAAACATAAGAGCTAAAAATACGCCAAGTCCTGTAGCAACTCCTTTCCCACCTTTAAAACCAAAAAAGATTGGAAACATGTGCCCTAACAACACTGCAAAACATACCGCTACACTATAGGAAAAAGAATCATTAACAAATATAGCAAAAAATACAACTACAAAACCTTTAAGTGCATCTAAAATCAGTGTAAGAATAGCAGGCATTTTACCTGCTATTCTTAAAACGTTGGTAGTCCCAGGGTTTTTAGAGCCCACTTCACGTATATCTATATTAGCTACCATCTTAGTAATAAGATATGCAAAATTTATTGAGCCACACAAATAAGCAAAAAATATATAAATTATCGCTAACAACATGTTAATTCTCCACTTTTTTTCTATAATATTTTCTAAACTTTAAAATTATAGGAGTTCCGTTAAAGCCAAATTTTGTCCTCAAACAATTTTCTAAATATCTTTGGTAAGAAAAATGTACAAGCTCTACATCATTAACAGAAAATATAAATACAGGAGGTTTTATAGCAACTTGAGCATACTCTTTAAGCTTTAAAGTCTTCCCTTTACTTACATAAGGTTTTCTAGTTGTTGCATCTCTTACAGCTTCATTAAATTCTTCTTGCGTTAGTTGTCTTGAATATTGTTCAAAAACAAGTTCTGCTTCTTGAAAAACTCTATTTAATCTTTGCCCTGTTTTTGCAGATATAAAAATAATACTTACCCAACTCATAAACTTTATTCTTTCTCTTAGCTGATCTGTAAAATATTTTATAGTTTCTTCTTTCTTTTCTATAAGGTCCCACTTATTTACAGCAACAATAGCAGGCTTACCCTTTTCGCATAAGAGTCTTGCTATTTTAGTTTCAGTATCACCTAAACCTTGCAAAGCATCTGCAACCAAAACAGCAACATCTGCATCATCAATTGCATAACTTGTACTTAAAGTTGAAAGATATTCCATATCATCTTTCATTTTACTGCCTCTATGAAGCCCTGCTGTGTCTATAACAATATACTCTTTATTGTCAATGTTTACATGCACAGACAACGAGTCCCTTGTAGTACCTGGAACATTGTGCACAATACTACGCTCTTCTTTAGTTACAGCGTTTACAAAAGAAGACTTGCCTACGTTAGGTTTACCAACAAGAATTATTTTTAAAAGTTCTTCCTTTTTCTTTACCTTTCTATCGTATTTAATATTTTCCCAAATTTTATCTAACAAATCGTGTGTACTACGACCATGACTTGCTGACACAAAAACAATATTTTCAAAACCTAAAGAATAAAACTCATAACCTTTTATTTCTTCTGCCTGTGTGTCTATTTTATTGACAACCAAAATTGCAGTTTTACGACTAAGCCTTACTTGATGAGCAATTTGCTTGTCCATTGGATGTAGGCCTATTTTGCCATCAACAACAAATAAAATAATATCTGCTTTCTCTATAGCTATATCAAGCTGGAAAGACATCTCAGAAGAAAACACAGAACTATCTGTGCTCCACCCAGCAGTGTCTGTAACAATAAACTTTTTATCTTTCCAAGAAACTTCATAATCATTTCTATCCCTAGTTGTCCCTGGCATGGAGTGTATAATTGCCTTCTTCTTACCTATAAGCCTGTTAAAAAGGGCACTTTTACCTACATTAGGTCTACCTACTATAGCGACTTTTGTTAACATTTTAAGACAAGTCCTTTGTATAATAATTAATTGAAGATTTTAATTATTAAACAACTTAACGATCATATTATTTAATTGACTACTAAACATTGTTAGCAAGACTTGGTCTTTTAAAAATTTTTCAAAACAATTTTATAATATTATTAATATATTAACAATTAAACGCACTGATTAACATACTAAAGTTAGTTATTATATTTTAAAGTCTGATCTAGCTTAGGACCTTACCAGAGTTACCTCAAAGAGCGGTCTATGAGCAACAAACATTTAATATTGCAAAAGGGGCCTCTCTAAAAACCCTAATACCCTATATTTGCTGTGAATTTTTTGACAATGCAAGGCAAAAACG
>JAISBM010000024.1 GCA_031266185.1 Endomicrobium sp.
GGTCTCGATAAAAAGTATACACTTCCACTATTTATTAACTTATATATGTGCTCTGTCTTGTCTACATATACATAATTATCGTTTCTTAACTTCTCAAATGCCTGTGTCCCTAATGGTAATTTCTTCATAGGTGTTCCTTAATAAAATAGAACATATCATGCATATAATTTTTGTTATACTGTTTACAAATTAAGTTGATATTAACCAAACGACGCTAAGGGACGAATGCGCAAATTATGTTTATATTATACTATTTTTTTTGATTTTTTCATCTTTAATTTTATAACCATCTGTTTCTACAATAGCATATTGACGTATTGGAATACCCCCTCTTTTAACATTTGTAACCTCTGCATCTTTTATAGAATTAAAATTTTCATTTAGGTGATTATCAATTTTGATTATTGCAGTTTTTGAAGTTTCTAAATCTTTAGGAACACTCCAATATGCAAATTGGTTTTGCCTATCATTAGCCAACACAACACCGACCTTACTTTTTGTGTAATAAGCTATTACTCCGCCCCACTGATGAGAATCTGTTACTGCATACTTAACATTTCTATGCAAAATATTACTACCCAATTCTTGCCATCCTGTAAACCAATTTGTAGCATCAGCAATCGCGGCATCTCTAGAAAATCTATAAACAGGAAATATTGCATATCTTATATGTAATCCTAAAAGCATTGAAACTACAAAATTGAAGGCCAGTCCAACTAAAAGAACCTTTCTTCTAAGTTTAGATTCTGAAGAAAGTAAATATTGGGCAACCATTATACTAAAAGCAAAATAAGCAGATGCGGGCCAATTTGCGCCAGGGTAGCTCTTTAGTGCAGTAATTATAAATATGGCTATTATGGGAACAGAAAAAGAAAATAAGAACCTATGCTTATGCTGATATGCTATATTTTTAGATTTTAAATAGTATATAGAAGCAACGATGCCTGAAACAAACACAAATGGGCCTGCAATTAAAGATTGCAAGCCTAAATATTCAAACACGTAATTCAAATGTAATTTATTGCCAGACAATCCATGGTTAAATTGAAAAGTAAAAGAAATCCATTCATTCTGAGAGTTCCAAATAATAACAGGCAAAAAAGTTATAAAAGATATAACGAACATAAAATAAAAATGTTTATTTTTCAGCCATTTTAATTTTCCATCTAATAACATATAGACAGCTAAACTTAGCACAAACAAAATTGCAGTATACTTTGAAAGAAACGATAATCCAAGGAAGAAACCTGTTATGTACCAATATTTTGTTTTGCAGGACTCTATTAAGCGCCATTGATAGTACACAGCAAGCGCGAGAAACACAAAAGCAGGAGTGTCAGGCGTAATTATTATAGAGCCAACCAACATAAGTGGCAACGTGTTTAACACAATAACAGAAGCAGAAGCAACTGTTTCATCGTCATGAAACAATTTTTTTGCAAATTTCCATACCAAAATGCTTAACACTATTGTTACAATTATAGAAGAAAATCTAACAGCAAGCTCGGAATTTGATAACAGCGTAGTAATTTTTATAAACCACGCAACCATAGGTGGATGATCGTAATACCCAAGCGCTAATTGCTTTGACCAAAGCCAGTAATATGCTTCGTCTGGGTGAAGAGAAGTAGTTGCAGATAAAAAGATTTTAAATAAAACTACAAAACCAACTAAAAATAGCGTGTTTCTTTTGTTAAAAATCTTTTCCATATATTCCCATAGAATTCAAAAGAATGAATTTAGAACGATTGTGAGATTGTACTATTTTCTTGAAATGTCTATCAAGATATGCTAATCATATTAGAATATGAAAAATTTTACAGTAAACACTGACTGCTCAAATTATCCGCTGGACAGACCTTGTTTTTATCAGAAAAATAGTGGCATTTTATGTAACCAATGCAATCACTACAAAAAAATTTCAAACTCACAAGAAAATAAACGCATTTTAATTATAAAGCTTGGCGCAATGGGCGACGTTTTAAGAACCACATTTTTGCTTTGGGGATTAAAAGAACTTTATCCAGAAAGTATAATATCTTGGATTGTTGATGGCAAGAATGTTGCTGTTCTTGAAAACAATACATTTATAGACAATATTGTTGCAAATGATGAAAACACACCAAAATTCCTTATAGACAACTATTTTGATGTTGTTATAAATCTAGATCTTGCCTTTGAGAGTTTATCTCTTGCAAAATTGTCAAATAAAGCAAAAGTTTTAGGTTTTACATTAGATGACAATAGAAACATTGTTGCTTCTAACCAATTTGCTCAAGAATGGCTAAAAATGAGCGCTTATGACGAACTAAAAAAGAGTAATTTGTTTACGTACCAACACTGGATGGCACAAATTGTGTCATTGCCAAAAGGCAACTATGAAATAATAGTACCTCTTCAAAAAGAAGCCCAAGAAAAAGCCTTAAATTTTTTAAATAGTAACAATATACCATTAGGTAAAAAAATTTTAGGTATAAATCCTGGAGCTGGCAAAAGATGGAACTTAAAAAAATGGACCTTAGAAGGTTTTATTGAAACTGCAAAATATTTTTCACAAAAAGGGAACACAGTTTTGTTGTTGGGTGGCACCCAAGATGAAAAAGAAATTAATGCCATTTTAAAAGAAAACATTCCTAATGTAATATCTGCTGGAACAAATAATACAATTGCAGACTTTTTTGCAAAAATAAGCTTATGTAATACCGTTCTATGTGGTGATACAATGGCTTTACATGCTGCATTAGGTCTTAAAAAAAACGTTGTAGCGCTTTTTGGCCCAACTTCTATTAACGAAATAGAAATATATTCAAGAGGTATAAAAATACAAGGGAAAAAAGACTGTGTTACTTGTTATAGACAAGAATGTTACTTAGAAAACAATTGTATGAAAACTATCAAACCAAAAGAAGTAATTGAAGCTATAGAACAATATATATAATTTCACCTTGTTAAAAAACAAAATCAAACAAACTATGAGGCAACATCATGAAAACTATAGTTGTGATTCTAACATACAATGAAGTTTCTAATATAGAAAAAGTAATTTGCGATGTTTTAAAAAGTGTGCCAAACGCAGAGGTATTAGTTGTAGATGACATGTCTCCAGACGGTACCTATAAAGTAGTTGAAGATATCGCAAAACAAAATAGTAAAGTCCACTTATTGCTGAGAAAAGAAAAAAAAGGTAGAGGATATGCTGGTAAAGATGGCTTTATTAAAGCCCTAGAAATGAATGCAGATTTTATAGTAGAGATGGATGGAGATGGTTCTCACGATCCTAAGTATATACCAGAATTTTTAGAAGTTATAAGAGATTGCGACGTTGTTATAGGGGCTAGATATATTGGCTGTGGTAAAGATGAAGAAAGAACTTTACTTAGAAAACTGATAAGCAAATTTTCAAGATTATACATATCTACAATTTTAGGTGTAGACAACATAAAAGACCCAGGTTCAGGTTATCGAATCTATAAAAAAGATGCTCTTACAAAATTTGTATATAAGTTAAAAGCTAGTGATCCTTTTATAGTAACAGAAATTATATACCAACTAAAGAAGAACAATTTGAAAGTGAAAGAATCGCCTATAATTTTTCTCGAGCGTTTTTCCGGAGAATCTAAATTAAGAGCAATAACTTTAATTAAATATTTGTTTAAGGTATTAAAATTAAAAATGTTAGGACAATAATTGATTGTATGAACTATAGACTATGGTTTTGGACTTTAAATGTTTTCTCAAGCGCTATTAGACTTTTGGTAATAGGCAAAATAGGGCTCACAATAGATGAAGCACATTATTTTACATATACAAAATATTTAAGCTTATCTTATTTTGATCATCCTCCGCTAATAGCATACTTAATTAAAATGTCAAACCTCGTTTTTCAAAACAACATAGAATTTGCAGTTAGATTCCCAGCAGTTTTAATTTTCTTTTTATCCAGTTGGATTTTTTTTATATGTGCAAAAAAACTATACAATGAAAAAACTGCCTTTGTCAGTGTTTTACTGTTAAACGTTTTACCTGTATTTTCTTTTCTTGGTGCAGTAGTAGCAGTTCCGGACTCCCCTTTAGCACTATTTTGGCTTTTATCATTACTTGCTTTTATCAAAGTGATAGAAGCATCTAAGGGTAAATTTTGGTATCTGTTTGGCATTTGTACAGGTTTTGCAATGCTTTCTAAATACAATGCTGTGCTACTGCCAGTATGCGCAACTTTGTTTCTTGTTTTGTCCAAAAAGCACAGGTTCTGGTTTACAAGGAAAGAACCATATATTGCTGTTTTTATATCTTTTATAATGTTTTTGCCGGTAATTGTGTGGAACATACAAACCAATTGGGCATCTTTTGGGTTTCAGCTCGGTCATGGATTTGGCAGCTCAATTCCAAAATTTTCTTTTAATTTACTAGCTAAAGCTTTGGGAGCGCAAGCAGGATATATTTCTCCTTTATTATTTTTAACTTTTATAGCAGCTACTTTCTTGTGCTTCAAAGACATATTTAAGAAAAAAGACGAAACATCTTTATTTATTGTCTGTTTTTCTGTTCCAATACTTTTTTTATTTAATTTTATTGCAACTTTTCATGAGATATTACCTCACTGGCCTATTATGGGATATTTAGTGCTTTCTATTTATGTGGCCAACTTAACGCTAAAATTTTGGAACATAAAATGGTTTAAAATATACTCTTATTTGTCTTGGGGTCTGGCAGTATTTATGGTTGTTATTGTTCCTTTGCATATTCTTTATGGCATAGTGCCAATAAAAAAGTTTTTACCTCAAAAACAAATAGAAAATGTAAAGTACGGCATTTCTGAAGCTGAAAGGATAGATATTACAAACGAAGTTTACGGTTGGAAAGAAGTAGGAGCTGAAATAGAAAAAATTTTAGATTCTTATCCTAAAGACAACAAACCTTTTATTTTTACTTATAAAAGTTACCTTGCTAGTGAGCTTCAATATTGTGTCCCAGATCTGAGAGTGTTTTGCATAAGCGATATCCCTAACGCCTATAACTTTTGGCAGACAGACTTAAAAAAGTTTAAAAACAAAAAGGGCCTATTTATTTGTAACGATTTCTTTTTTGCTAACCCACAAGACAGGTACGGCACCCAAGCATTTGCATCTTATGAGCAAATAAAGATATTACCAATTTACAGAAATGATGAGAAAATAAAAAATTTCTTTTTTACTTTATGCAAATCGTTTAATCCTTCAAAACTTTCTGAAGAATATTCTAAGAGTTATACAAGTAAAAATAATATATTTAAAGAGTTAAGAAGGTATGATTATGCAGCATTTAGATTTATTAACGGTTCTTTAAAATGTAAGATTTTAGATTTCTTTATGGCTCCTATCTCTTATTGTGATTCTAAGGATTTTAATGTTAGTTTTTTCGTAATTCTTATAATATCTTTATTAATACTATGGCAAACTAAAAAAGACACTTTTTGGACAAACTTCGCTCTTTTAGCAAGCGTCTTAGCAGTTAGTAGTGCTATAGTATATTTTATGAAAAATTATTTTGAAAGACCTCGTCCTTTATCTGTATTTGGGAGCGAAAATGTAAATACGCTTTATGAGCAATTACACAGAAATGCCCTTCCATCTGGACATACGGAAATAGCAGTTGCAGTGTGCATGTTTATGTTAATACAAGTAAAGAAGTACTGGTATTTATACATATTTTTTGGTATTTTTTCAGGTTTTTATAGGATATATGCAGGAAGTCATTTTGTCTCAGACGTTTTTGTTGGAGCTTGTATAGGTGTTTTTTGTGCATACACTATTGTCGAATTGTTTAAAAAACATATAAAATACTCGTTGTAAGAACGCAACCAATTATTTACCACATAACAATTAAACAACTCTAAATGAGGGATTGACACTACTCTATGCCACAAATAAGTGTGAAAAGTTTAAACACTCAAAGTAGAGATGGCTTAACAATACATTTCACAGCTTAAGCAATAAATGAATACAATATTGGCAAAGAAGAAAAAGTGTACTTATTTTTGTGTAAAGAAAATACCTTGACAATAACCTTGACAATAACCTTGACAAAAGAGATAATATGGGCATGTTTGATCCAAAATATAATTTAACAAAAAAATTGCTTGAAAATATTTCTGCTATAGAGCGATTATATGGACAAATTGAACAGTTACGGTTGCCTAGAAGTTTATGGTTAAATTTAGAGCGTGGCAACCTTATACAATCAGCATATGTTTCAAATAGTATTGAAGGTAACTCTCTATCCTTTGCTGAAGTTACCAATTTATTATTAGGAGGTAGAATTCCGGTAACACGGGATGAAAAGGAAGTTGCTAACTATTTTGGATTATTGAAACAGTTGACATCTTTTAAATCGTTTGACATAGATACTTTGTTAAATATACATAGACAACTTCTTGCTGGAGTTAATGAAAAAATTGCTGGAAAGATTAGAAATACTGTTGTAGTGGTAGCAAATCATATAAAAACATTTAAAGGTGTAAAGCTTAATCCACCTTATCATAAACAAATAGAAATCAGAAAGCATTTACAATATCTTTTAAACTGGGCTAGAGAAGATGATCAGACAATTCCTATTTTAAAGGCAGGTATATTTCATCATCAATATGTCTATTTGCATCCCTTTGCCGATGGTAATGGCAGGACTTGCAGATTACTAACTGCTTTATTTTTAATACAAAACGGATATCTTATTAACAAATATTTTGTCCTTGATGATTACTATGATACAGATAGAGCTCTCTATTCTAACAAGTTGTCTACTGCCGATTCTGGGAATTTAAGTACATGGCTTGAATATTTTACAGACGGTATAAGATATTCATTGCAAAGTGCAATTTCTAAAGCAGCAAATTCATTGTCACAAATTGCTGTGTCTATGAGGCCGACACCAAGAGAAGCGCAAATTTTAGAGAAATTTGTGAATATAAGAGAATTTAGAGTAAATGATATTACCAAATTCTTAAGAGTTTCTAGGCAACAAGCAAACAATCTTTTAAAGGGATTAATAGAAAAAGGGCGTATTGAAAAACATGGAACAACTAAAGGGGTTTTTTATAGAATCTTATAATACCATTCTTTTCATTTTCCTTAAAATCAAAAAACCAATCAAATCCAGACATGAGTTTGTATTACAAACAAAAATGTTGCCTGTAATTAAAGAAATTCTAAACATTCCCCAGTAGTATTGCTATTATAAAATACACAAATAGCGATACTATTAATGTTTCCTTGTAATATGTCAAAATCAGATCTAGTTTAGAATCTTATCGGAGTTACCTCAAAGAGCGGTCTATGAGCAACAAACATTTAATATTGCAAAAGGGGCCTCTCTAAAAACCCTAATACCCTATATTTGCTGTGAATTTTTTGACAATGCAAGGCAAAAACG
>JAISBM010000013.1 GCA_031266185.1 Endomicrobium sp.
GACAGGGTAGTGGTAGTAGAGATAAAGTACAGTAAAGATAATAAGGTTGAAGAAATGTTAAAAGAAGCAATGGGACAAATAAGAAATAATAAGTATTATGAGAAGTATGAAAGTAAGGAGGACGTACCACTATTAGGTGTAGTATTTAGTGAAAACAAAGAAATTGGTTGTAAGTTTGAGAATATTTTAGTATAATATAAAAATAACTCTAGTGTACCCTACTGTTTTAAAAGTTTTAGCTTTAGCTTGAATTAATACTATGGAAAGGTTGATATCCTGAAATGAAAAAAGTTTACCTTGCATTTTTATGGCATCAACATCAACCAGTTTATAAAAATCCTAACACAGGAACTTACGAGCTTCCATGGGTTAGGTTGCATGCAACAAAAGATTATTATGATATGGTTGCAATATTAGATAATTATCCAAAAATTAAATCTAACATAAATTTAGTCCCATCATTACTTGTTCAACTTGAAGAATATGCTTCTGGAAAAGCAAAAGATAAGTTTTTAGAAATAACTTTGAAAGATGCAAAAGGTTTAACACAAGAAGACAAAATTTTTATTCTAAGTAACTTTTTTATGACTAATTGGGATACGATGATTGCTCCTCATGATAGATATAGCGAACTTTTGCAAAAGAAAGGCAGAAAAACTTTTAGAGATGAAGAGATTAAAAACGTTTGTAAGACGTTTAATGTGGAAGATTTCAGAGATTTGCAGGTTTGGTTTAACTTATCTTGGATGGACCCATCTTGGCGTAAAAATGATGAATTTATAGCGTACTTGTATAGGAAAGGCAGAGCTTTTACAGAAGAAGATAAAAATAAACTCATACAAAAACATATAGAAATTTGTGGCATGGTTGTAAAAAAACACAAAGAGCTGCAAGACAGAGGACAAATTGACGTTTCTGTAACGCCATTTTATCATCCAATACTTCCTCTTTTGTGCGATGCAAGCTCTGCCCTTGAAGCAACGCCTAAAATTAACCTTCCTTCTAAAAGATTTTCTTATCCTGAAGATGCTTCATGGCATATAAACAATGCCGTATCTTACTATGAAAATCTTTTTGGCAGAAAGCCTTTAGGAATGTGGCCATCTGAAGGGGCTGTCTCTAATGTTGCAGTTGAACTAATTAGCGATGCAGGCTTAAAATGGATAGCTACAGACGAGGCAGTTTTGTTCAATAGTGTAAAACACCTTAATGGAGATAGAAGACATTTGTTTAAACCTTTTAAATTAAATATTAATGGTAAAAATTTAGATATTATATTTAGGGATCATGGTTTGTCTGACTCTATAGGCTTTGTCTATTCAAAATGGAATCCACAAGATGCTGCTAATGATTTTGTAAATAAAGTAAAAAATATAGGGGAGTATGCTTGTAGTGCTTGCGAGGCTCCTTTAGTTTCTGTTATTTTAGATGGAGACAATTGTTGGGAACATTATTTAAATGATGGTTGGGATTTTTTACAAGCATTGTATGAAAGATTAAGCGCAGAGCCTGACATAGAAACTGTAAGAATAAGTGAATATCTTGAAAATTTTCCGCCAAATGATGTAATAACAAATTTAACTGCAGGGTCGTGGATCAATGGAAATTTTGGTGTTTGGATAGGACACCCAGAAGATAATCTTTCTTGGGAATATTTAGCTACTACAAGGGATTTTATTAAAGATTATTTTAATAAGCATCCAGATCTTAATGGGACAGATAAAGAAAAAGAGGTTTTAAATAATTTGCATATTCTACAAGGTTCAGATTGGAACTGGTGGTATGGTGATGACCATTCTTCTAGTAGTGATGGCGAGTTTGACTTTATATATAGACAGCATTTTATAAAAATATACAAAATTTTAGGGCAAGAAGTACCAGCTGTTTTTTATAAATCTATAAAAACTATAAAAAATGCTCAAAACAAACAAGATAAACTTATAAAGCCACAAGGTTTTATATATCCAAAAATTGATGGCAATATTACAGATTTTTCTGAATGGAAAAATTCAGGTTATTATGAAGTTGGTAGTTCCGGTGGTTCTATGCATCAGATATCTACAGTGCTAAAATCTTTTAATTTTGGATTTGATATTAAAAATTTCTATTTGAAATTGGATTTAAATGAACAAAATTTAGTAAAATCATTGGATGAATACTCCTTTAATTTAGTGTTTATTAAGCCTGTAGAAATAAGGGTTGTTTTAAATTTTAGTAGAAGTAAGCAGATAAAATCAATTTCGATTGTTTATAATGGTCAGGAAAATATCACGCAATCAGCAAGATCTGTTTTTACTAATACTATAGAATTTTCTATACCATTTGAAAATTTGACATTTCCTCATAAATATGATAATATGGAGTTTGTAATTACTGTTGATGAAAAATCTTATGAAGTTGAAAGATGGCCGTATCAATCTTCTATAATAATACCTTACCCTAGTGAAAATTTCAACTTTTTAAATTGGTCATTATAAAATATATAAAATGTTTTAATATTCTTTTTGCAAGTTTAGAGAAAATATGCAATTTAAAAAGCTTACTATAAACGGGAAAAAGTATATTGAGTGTGAAAGTGAAATGTGTTTTAATAAAACAACCTAGTTTTTATTAAAGGTACTAATGGCTTTATAATGCGTGGATATTTAAACCTTGAAAACTGCAGAAAAAGGTTGAGACATTGCAGCTATCGTAATTTGGCATTAAAAATATTGACAATATGCTAACAAAGACAATAATAGCATCTACTTCTTTTGCTCAAAAAATTGGCATAAAATCTGGAACTGCAGTTTTAGATGTTCTTGAAAAAGTTGTTTGATTTTAAATCTTTTTTAAAGGGCTGGTTTATTATAAATAAAAATGTAACGTCAATAAAATTTGTTAACTCAGAATCAGAAAAGATATTTAATTTAAAAGAGCACGCTTTATTTGGAATAAGTCCATTTAATAGCTATTATTCAGAGGATAATTTAAAAAAACTTTTTTCTTGGGCACTTAACAATTTTAAGAAAATAAGTGTATGTATTCCAGACGGAGCATCAACATATACGCTTCAAGCAATTGGTTATCCTAAAGATAAAGCAGATAGGAAAACTAAAAGGCATGACAACAATTTAAGAAATAAGACTATAAACGCTCTTGTTGCAAATAATCTTTCTGAAGATGAAGCTAAAAGTAAAATGGTCTTTTTCACTGATCTTGCGCAAAACAATAAAAAATATTTAGAATTTTGCAAGCTATATGAGCAAATGTATGAAAATGATAAAAATTTTAGAGAAGGCTGTTTGTTGACTTCAAAACATGTTTTATCAGCTAAAGGTAATTCTGCTTGTGTAGATGAAAGAGCATTAAATTTTGCTGTTAAATACTTTCTTGCAGAACTTCCTTTATATTTAAATACGCCTGACATTCTAAATGTTAGCTCATCGTTATTTGTATATAAAGATTTACCAACAGATTTTTTAAATAAGATATATAATAATGGACCATTTTCTTCATTACTCTCTTTAAAACAGGGATGTTTAGCAATACAGTTTGATTAAAAAAGAGGAACTGTGAACAAAAAAACACAAACTACGATTATTGATAATATTTTACAAACTATTCCAGGATGTGTTTATTGGAAAGATGTAAGTGGAGTCTACCTCGGGTGCAATCAAATGGAAGCCGAGGTATTAGGATTAAAATCTACGGATGAAATAATAGGTAAAACAGATTATGACTTACCGTGGAAATCTATTGCTGGTACTCTACAAGAAACAGATCAAAGAATTACGAAAACTAAAATCCCAGAAGAATTAATAGAAGCCCCTATTTTAAGTGATGGCAGAGCTTTAATTATGTTGACAAGGAAATCTCCACTTTACGATGACAAGAATAATATAGTTGGAATTATAGGAGTTTCAGTTGATATAACAAAGCTTAGAAAAAAAGAAGAATTAGAAAATCAATTAAAAACATATTCATATATTAACAATATTTTACAACGCGTACCAGGATGTATTTACTGGAAAGATGTAACTGGAGTCTACTTCGGGTGCAATCAAATGGAGGCCGAGATATTGGGATTAAACTCTCCAGATGAAATAATAGGTAAAACAGATTATGATTTATCATGGAAATATATTGCAGGTGTGTTAAAAAACACAGATCAAAGAATTATGAAAAGTAGGATTAGTGAGGAATTAATAGAATCTGGCACGATTGCTGATGGTAGAACTTTAATTATGTTAACAAAAAAATCTCCACTTTATGATGACAAGAATAATGTAATTGGAGTTATAGGCGTTTCAGTTGATATAACAGATCGTAAAAAAGCAGAGGAATTAGAGAATAAATTAAAATTACAAGAGAGCCTTTATTCTATTTCAAAACAAGTAGCACATGATATAGTTTCTCCACTGTCATCTTTGAAAATGGTACAATTTATGAGTGCTAATAAACTATCTAAAGATGAAAAAAAAATTTTAGATTTATCTATTAAAAGCATAGAAACTATGTCTAAAACTTTAATAGATAAGTATATATACATAAAATCTAAAGGTAAAGGATTGCCTGTATTAGAAGATGATAAAGAAAAAGATATGTCCTTGGGTATAATTTTAGACAGCACTATAGAAATTAAAAAGTATGAATATAAAACATATAAGGTCAAAATTAATTATTATCCAGATAAAACAATTGATTCTATATGCATAAATGGCAATGATTCTATGTTTTCTAGAATGATGTCAAATATAATAAATAATGCTGTAGAATCGTTAGAAAACAAAGATGAAGGTACAGTAGATATTGGATATATTGTAAAGCAAGACAAAGTAGAAGTTTATGTAAAAGATAATGGTAAAGGAATGCCAAAAGGAATGGTAGAAAAAATACTAAACCGTCAAGAAGTTGCAACGACAAAAAAAACTGGACACGGTTTTGGGCTTGAGCAAATTATGCAAACTTTAAAAAATATGAATGCACAAATATTGATTAATACCCAAGAAAATGTAGGGACTGAAATAAAGTTGATATTTAATATTGTAAACAAAAAAATGTGTAATTAATATTTAAATTTTATAGTGTCTGAGAGAAAGTAAATGCATGACTATATTATATGGTTTATAGAGGGACTTTTTGGAATGGCAATGTTTATAAATGCTGTATTATTTTTGCCTCAAGCTATTAAAATACACAAAACAAAAAATACTAAAGGTTTATCACTTATAACGTTTATTGGTTTTAATATAATTCAGTTGTCTAGTATTTTACATGGATATATCCACAAAGACTACATTTTTATGCTCGGAATGCTTTTAAGTCTGCTTTTTTGTGGGTGCATTTGTTTTTTAATTATTTATTATAAGATAAAATATAAAACTACATAGAGTTTGACTGACCTCTACCATCACACTCTCAAAGAGATTAGTTGCACATTGTATTAAGTATATATACCAGACTGACTATTTGTATTTTGGACTCTCCAGACTTTAGCTTTCTATAAGTAAATCCTTGCGGTTTTTGAAAACAGGTAGCAGTTAAACGAATGGAAACACTCTTAATTAGAGGCTGATCTAGCTTGCTATTTTGTTATCTTAGTAGATAAAGCTTATAAACCAGATTTGACTTATAAGACACAAACTGACTTAACTGGCTTTAGAGTAAAGCAGGAATCAGTTTTTATTTCTTTCAAATCTTTTCGATAAAAATAACCCTAACTCAAACAATAGATAGGTGGGTAAAGCAAGCAAAATTTGACTTAACACGTCCGGAGGAGTTAAGATTGCAGATAATATTAATATAATCACAATAATATAAGCTCTTTTAGAAGATAAAAAAGAGTGTTGTACTATGTTAAATCTAACACAAACCATAACTATAATTGGAAATTGAAACATAACCCCAAAAGCAACTATAAGCCAACTAGCAAGCCCTAAAAAACTGCTAAGCCCTATTAACGGTCTAAGCGTAGGAGTTGAAAAACTATTTGAAAAACTCATTAATACTGGAAGTATAAATAATATGCAAAAAGTTGCTCCTAAAACAAAAAGAAAAGATGCAAATATTACCCACAATTTTAATGCTTTGCGTTCATTTTTATGTAGTGCTGGAAGCAAAAATTTCCATATTTGTAGAATACAGCAGGGGAAGCTGATAGCTAAAGCTACAGTAAATGCCATTTTAAGTTGTATTACAAAAACTTCCATAGGAGAAAAATAGTTCAAAAAACTCATTTCTTCTGGACAACTCCATTTAACAAGAAAATCTATTATGTGTGGAGTTATAAAAAATGATGGTATGTATAGTAAAAAAATCGCCGCAAGACATTTAATAATGGTCTTACGAAGTTCTTGAAAATGAAACAAAAAAGACTGCGATTTGCTCATTCGTTTTTATTAACTTTTTTAGTTATTTTATCACTTTTAATTTTTGCGTTATGTTCTGCTTCTTCTAACAATTCTTTTGATTCTTTTTTTATGTCTTCTTTAGCTTTTTTAAATTCATGAGCGGCCCTGCCAAAGGCTTTTGCAATCTCTGGAATGCGTTTTGCACCAAAAAGCAACAAAATTACTATCAAGATAACTAAAATTTCAGTAAATCCTATAGACATTTTCACCTCCTTTTAAAAAGACCACTTATTTGAAGTTTCTAAACTTTGATTACTTTCTATATCATTTTGCTTATTTTTATCTAAATTTACTGGATTTTCTGCTTTTAATTGTAAAGTGATAGGATTTACAAAAATAGCAGTTTTGGGCTTTACAGGGCATGCATTATGACATGCTCCACACCCTATGCAAAGCTCATGGTTTATAAAGTATGGAACTCGAACACCTGTTGTTGCTGCAAGTTTCATTTGCAATGCGCCTGTAGGGCATTGTTCTGCACACGCTCCACATTCTGTGTTATCTGTAACTGTTACACAACGAGAAATTGTAAGATCTGCAATTCCTATACGGCAAAGCTTTTTTTGTTCTAGCGTCATTTTTTCAATTGCGCCTGTAGGACACACTTTTGAACAATTATTACAATTGTACTCACAAAATCCTTTAGAAAAGTCTAAGTGAACACCGCTAGAAGTATCTCCAAAAGATAAAACATTGCCTTGACAGTTTGTTACACACAAAAGGCATTGCGTACATTTAGATTCAAAGCGCTGATAAGAACCTGCGCCTGGAGGCAGTATAACATTTTGTTTTTTTGAATTTGGTTTTGATTTGGTTTTTAATGTTAAACCTGCACCAAAACTTATCAACGCACAAGCAACCAGTGTGATAAAATCTCTTTTAGATAAATCTGTTTTTATTGGTGCACACTCTTTTTTGTTGTAGGAATAATTTATTGCATTTACTGGACATATTGCTTTACAGTTCATACAACGTATGCAAGTTTCGTTGTTTAATGATTTGTTGTTTTTTATGTCTATAGCTCCGCAAGGACAACTTTTTTGGCAGTTGCCACAAGCAATACAAGTGGTTTTGTCTATTGTTAATTTAAAAAATCCGTTTTTCGAACATAAGCCAAGTAATGTTCCTGCTGGGCAAATCGCATTACAAAGCAATCTTTTTTTTGATACTACTAAAATAATTAAAATTATTAAAGGCAAAGTGCCTAAAAGAGTAGACTTAACATCAACAACATGATAATTTATGTAGTTTGACGGAACAATTAAGTTGTGCGTAAAAACAATTAGATGGTTAAATATAGTTGCGTTAATACGACCAAAAATTGAGTATGGATCTATCAAAAGAAACGCGTAAGCAAATCCTGATATAAGTAATGAAAAAGAAATTGTTGCAATAATGTAACGTGTCATTTTAAAATTGTATATTTGTAAACTTTTTTTAGCAGGACTAAAAAAGTTTATAACGTCTTGCAAAATGCCAAGAGGGCAAACTATAGAACAGTAAAACCGACCAAATATGAAAGTAAATAATAGTACCATGAAAACAGCAGACAAGGTAGCCAAAGAAAATGATGCAAAAAGTTTTACTATTGCAGGTATTAATTGCAAAAAAATTATAAAATGTAGCACACTACTTTCTACAACAAAACAAATAGATGTTATAATTAAAGATAGGCTTGCTAATATTATGCGTAATCGTTTAAGCAAAAGAGTATTTTTCATAATTATGCCAAAATACGAGCTATGTTTAGTTTAGATAAATCAGAAGTTCCAAATCCTAAGTTCTGCGCAATATTTATGTAGGGTACATCGCTTAAGTTGTAACCTATAACGCCAAGCGCTGCAGTATCTGCTGCTACAATGTCTGGAGAAATTATTAAATATTTCTTTAAAGTAGTATCGTCAACACTCACTCCTCGTGGTCCGTTTGCAAGCATTACACGGTATGCATCTATAACATTTAATGTTGGTTTTTTGTAAAGCAAAACTTCTGCTATTGATTGGTTTAAATCATTTCTATGAAATATATGCCTATCCCACACTATGCCCATAAGATTTTTAATTGCGCATGACATTTTGGCACCACCATGATTTTTTAATATGGGAACATTTATAAACACGTCAGCAGTAAGTAAAGGTTTAAACAAAGCACATTTTTTGAGCTTTTTTGCTTGAGGTCGTTGAAGTGTTTCGTAAAGACTTTTGTCGTTTGCACGAAGTATTTTACCACCAGCTTCTTGAACAGCTTGTTGTATGCCGCTATTTTTATAAGAAGACTTCCATTCGTTGAGAGTATGATCAAAAACTAACACTTCTGATGCCCCAGCTGCCCTTGCTTGACGGACAATCTCGCCAACAAGTTTAGGATTTGTATTTGCTCCATGTTCCGGGCCAGAGTCAAAAGAAATGTTAGGCTTTATAACAACTTTCTGTCCTGGTTTAACGAAAGTTTGTATTCCGCCAAAAGCATTTATCCCTTTTCTAAACATTTCAACAGGTGTACCGTTTCTAACACCAACAAGATCAGGAGAAGAAATACTTTTTGAATTTTGAGCAAAAATAGTTTTGGGAAGTTTTGTTGCAATTGCTGTTACCGCTGCAGCTTTTACTATAGACTTTAAGAAGTTCCTTCTGTTCATACTCTTCCTCCTTAAGTAAAAAACAGACATCTAGAACTATTTACTCTATTATTATAAAAAATTAAAAAGTATTACAAAAGAGGCAATTTTTCTCCACCTGCACATACGCCAACACCATAAGCCACCTCACTACTAATATTTATTGTATTTCCTGACACAGATATGTTAGGAATATTATTGGTCCCATAGTCATTATACAAACCCACATAAGCCCCGTACAACCCGTACATTCCAGCGCTACTATTAATATTAACAGTATTTTTGTCCATATTAATAGAACATGCCACACTTATAGCATTACTTGCATCATCATTTGGACCAAGATATAAATACGCTCCATAAACACCATAAATACCACGCGCATTAACATTAACAGTATTACCTGTCATAGATATAGGCGCTCTTCCCTAAAGGCACAATATAGCCCATTGCATCACTTAACACAGACCACCTGCCATAGATATTTACCATCATTGACAGTAGGAGAAATGATAACAATATTACTCTTAGCATTGATATTGAGATAAATTACCTTACTGTAAAATTTTTTAAAATCAGTTATCATTTTAACAATCTCCTTGTAGGATTAAATCAAGCCTAATATTTTTTTTGTCCAGTCAGCAAAAAATATCGGTATGTTTAGCAAATTTCTGTCTTTTTTAAAATTATTTAATGAATATCTTATACAGATTTGCGGACTGTATTCTTTATCATACTCCGCAAGACTTTTTGACGCTGTGTTTGCGGCTGATTTTACTTCTATGGGAATAATGTCTACTCCGTTTTGCAAGACAAAATCAACTTCCGCCTTGCCATGTGAAACCCAATATCTCGGTTTAACATCAAAATGATTAATCAAAGATTGCAAAACAAAATTTTCTGCCAGCGCACCTTTAAATTCAACAAACAAATTATTGTTAAGCAAAACGGCTTCTGAAGGGAGCTTGGCTAGTTTTCTAAGCAACCCGATATCGGAAAGATATATTTTAAAAGCAGTTAAATCATCATATGCGCTTAAGGGCAAAACTGGTTTTGAAATGCAAAAAATTCTGTAAATCAACCCACCATGCTCGAGCCAAAGCAAAGCGTTTTCATATTCTTTTGCTCTTGCGCCTGGTTTTATCAACTTATAAATAAATTTTCTGTTTTCTTTGGATAATTGCGACGGAACTGAATTCCATATAGCCGAAATCCGCGCGATGTCAGATGTTTGAATATGCTTGGCAAAATCCAGAGAATATGAATTCAAAATATCCTGTAATTTTTCCTCAACCGCACTTATGCCGGAATTTTCTAACAGTTTAGATATTGCCGCAGGCATTCCACCGGAAATCTGATATTTTTGATATGCGTCTTTAAATTTTGAAAATATGATTGGTGGCATATTTTCTACAGCAGAAATGTTTTCTGCATATGAATACAAGTCCTTAGAATATTTCGCCAAAAACTCCTTAAAGATTACCGGATATAAATGCATAAAATTAACTTTGCCGACCGGAAATGAATCTCCTTTAGACAAAGAAACGCCAAGCAGCGAGCCAGCGCAAACAATATAAAAGTTCGGTGCATTTTCCGCAAAATATTTTAGGCTATTTAATGCTTTGTTGCATTCTTGTATCTCATCAAAAATTATAAGAGTATTTTGGGGATCAATCGGAACATTTGTATAAAAAGAAAGCCTTTCTATCAGCCTTTGCGGGTCTTTTGTTTCTTCAAATTCTTTTTTTAATTCTTCGGTTTCATCAAAATTGAAATAAGCAGTCCTTTTAAAGTTTCTTTTTCCAAATTCCTTCATAGCAAACGTTTTGCCGGTTTGACGTGCTCCTTGGAGTATTAAAGGCAACCGATTGGTAGAATTCTTCCATTTCTCTAATTTTGCAAAAATTTCTCTTTCAACAAACATTTTTCCCTGCTTTGTTCTGTTTTGTGCTGTTTTTTACACTTTTGTTAACCAAAAGCAGTGTAATATAAAAAAACTAATAAGTCAAACCGCAGCTTTATCTCTTTATAATGTGCAGAAGGATAGTAACTTATTTACACGTAATATATAAAAGAAGTCCTTTTAAGCCACTACGAACACAGGCCGTTACAACAAGAAACAGAAAAACAAAACTGAAGAAACAAAGATATAAAAATTACTGTTATCGATATCGGCAGTAAAATAATCATAGTTGTCAATGAAGAAAATAAGGAACAAAACTAACAGCTTACAAAAGCCGTATTAAGAGCATGTAAGTGGAACAAAAAATTAAAAGAAAGCTTTACATTCAGCCTAAAAACAATATGCAAAGAAGAGAATATAATAAAAGATATGTGGATAAAGTTTTAAAACTTACATGTTTATCTCCCAAAATAATAGAGAGTATATTGAATGGGACACAACCCAAGGATATAACAACCAATATAAAAACTACAGACTGGAAAGAGCAGGAAAAACACCTCTTAAGCATTTAGTTCTTTTTAAGATATCTTATTGAAAATACTAAAGTGATGGTAGGAACATATTCTTGTGTATTAGTTCAACTATGAAATGATATTATTTTCAATCTTCAGCATATCATCAATAAACTTGACATTTCTACAGATACCCGTTATAATTATTACAGGTACCTGTTATATAAGATACCTGTAAAAGAATTTACTGGAGGCGTTTATGGATTGGAACAATGATGTTTTGTCGGAAAAGTTTATGAAATTACAGTATCTGCTTCACAAGATGCATTTACAGAAATTTGTGGACGAGGGGCCTATGGGTAATCCCGTGCGCGGGCAGGGAAGGATTTTAACTTTGCTTAAAAAGCAAGACGGCATAAGCACAAAAGATATATCTTTTTTGTTGGATATCCGCATATCTTCGCTTAATGACCTTCTTTCAAAACTTGAAAAAAGCGGATACATTACCCGAAACCCCTCTCACGAAGATAAAAGAGTTATGCTTGTAAAACTTACCCAAAAAGGCAAAAGTGAAAAGAGCAAAAAAAGTACTGCGCCAGATATTTTTGGCTGTCTTTCCGAAAAAGAGCGGGAAAACTTAGGCAAATATCTTGATAAAGTAATAGAAGTTTTTAGCAAAGAAGTAGGCGACAAAGATGACGATGAAAAAATGGCTGCCTTGAAAGAAATACACGAAAAAATGGGTGCCGAAAAACTAAGACGTTTAGCAGGCATTATAAAGCACAAAGGTGTTTGGTAAGGGGTGGGAGGTTTTTTATATGAATATAGCAATAACAAGCTGCAGCAACGTAAAAGATGATTGTAGCTGCGCGGGTGCAGGTTGTATGGGTTCTTTCAATAAGCGTTTGGCGGCATTTGACGCTTATACGGGTGAGGAAATTGTGTTAGTTGGTATAATTCGTGCGCAGGCTGCCCGACGTTGTGATTCTAAAGCGCGTTAAGCCTTTGATTGAGTTTGCTAAAGCTGATAAAATTCATTTTTCAAGTTGTATGGCAGCCTTATGCCCGTTCGCTAAAAAATATAAACAGGTTATTGAAGAAGCATATCCGAATGTGGAAGTTGTTATGGGGACTGACTCCAAACCCGGACATCCGCATGAGATGATGAAAAACATTTTCCACAGGCTTTTGACTGAGAATAAGCATGGAATAACGGAAGAATTTAGCGCCGTATTAGAAAAAGCCAGACAAATGAGAAACAAATAGGGGAGACTAAAAAAATGAACAGAGTATCGAATAAAATTGTTTTGATTAGTGGCAGCGCCAGAGGTATGGGGGCCGAGGAAGCCAGATTATTCATTTCCGAAGGGGCGAAAGTTGTTATCGGCGATTTGCGTGTTGAAGAAGGACAGCAGTTAGCGCAGCAGCTTGGAAATAACGCTGAGTTTGTGAAACTTGACGTAACGAAACAGGGGGATTGGAAGGCCACCATAGCATTATGTGAGAAGAAGTTCGGGCATATAAATGTTTTGGTCAATAATGCCGGAATAAATAATTATGCAATGTTTGAAGAATATACACAGGACCAGCTTAAGCAAGTTTTAGACGTTAATCTGTTTGGAAATTTCAACAGCATGAAAGCGGTTACTCAGTCAATGAAAGCAAGCGGGGGCGGTTCCATTGTCAACATTTCTTCCGTTGCGGGCATAACCGGCTACCCCTTATTCCCGGCTATTGCGCTTCTAAATGGGCGGTAAGAGGCATGTCCAAAAGTGTCGCTTTAGAGCTTGGTCGTTATAATATCCGCGTCAACTCTGTTCATCCGGGGCAAATCAAAACATCTATGACAGATGACGGCGAAGATATGAAAACCGAGCATATCGCCATGAAATGTGTCGGCGAACCGATTGATGTGGCTTACGGCGTATTATTTCTTGCCAGTGACGAATCAAAATTCATTACGGAAACAGAACTAATTATAGACGGCGGGGAAACGGCAGGCCAGGCAAATTGGGGCAATACATAACAGTATTTTATATGCCCTTCCCAAAAGTAGAGGTGACTGCGAAAAAAGCAACCAGAGAAAATCAGCTGTTTGCCTTGTATTTTTGCCATAAAAGCAGATAGAGAATGCTCTCACAGAAAAGTTATAAAAAAACTCCGACTAGGCATAAAAAAATATCACAGCTTAGAGGGGACGTTCTCTAAACAGCGATACTAAATGGCGAAGAGATAAGGGTTCCTTTTCGGTAAAATCCCTGACGATATTTTCCTTCAAGCCTGCTCTCGCTGTTTTTGCCTTTCGCTCCGCTCAAACAAAAACTTCGCTCCGAGCTTCGAATCCCTCGCAAAGCCAAATCATTGGCTTTGCCTATGACCTTAAAACTTAAATTACTATTTCGATTAACATTGACCCTAAAAATATACGGAGAGATAGGGATTCGAACCCTAGCTACCCTTTCGAGTAAACAGTCTTTCCAGGACTGCGCCTTAAACCACTCGGCCATCTCTCCTCTTCAGTTTTTCAAATAACTATTTCTTTCATAACCTTCTACATTCTACTATCAAAGTACTTCTTGCCAGGAGGCGGTTCCCGGGCGCTCACCTCTCGCGCCCGCCACAGACTCGTGCTCCTTATTCGTCGCATTGCGGCCCTCTCAGCATCTCTACACAAATGGTTATACCTTTTTTAGACCCTTCTACATAATATTGCTAAACTACTTCTTGGGGCGTTACACTTGAACGAACAACTTTATTATCTTCTATCTATGCTCCTAGCTCGTTCTTTAATTACTTAATCATTAATTATACTTAAATTGGACAAAAAATCAAAACTAGCCCATCTTTAAATCCAAGTCAATTCAATCAACAATCTTGCAGAAACCGCCTTATTTAAAGCTCAAAATAAAGTTAAGTCAAAATCCCATACAAAAAAAGATTCACAAAATTTGTTAAAATTATGTTTATGGAAAACAACCACACAGAATACAAAGAAAGTTTAACCGATGATTTGGAAAAAGAAGTTGTCGCTTTTCTTAATTCTACGGGTGGCCAGATTCAAATTGGCATTAAAGATAACGGTGCTATACTAGGGATTTCTAACCCTGATAAAGTACAGCTAAAAATTAAAGATAGGTTAATAAATAATATTCGTCCAAGTATTATGGGATTGTTTGATATTTTGACAATAGAGCAAGACGGCAAAACAACAATAATCGTCAATGTTGCAGGAGGGCCAGAAACTCCGTATTATATAAAGCAAAAAGGACGGTCAGAAGCAGGTTGTTTTGTTCGTATAGGGAGTTCTTCTCAACCTATGACAGAAGATATGATAAATAAACTTATGTCAAAAAGACATCATTTATCTTTAGCAAATATAGTTTCCCGTCATCAAGATCTTGAATTTGAGCAACTTAAACTTTATTACGGATTTAAAAAGAAAACCTTAAATGATAACTTTGCAAGAACGCTTGACTTTTTAACTAATGACAAAAAATATAATCAAGTTGCAAATCTGTTTTCAGATAATAACAACATCTCTGTTCGCATTGGCAAATATGCAGGAAAAGACAAATTGAACTTAATTGGTCGGGAAGATTTTCAGCATTGTTGCCTAATAGCAGCAATGCAAAAAGTTTTAGATAGATTTGATATAGAAAATATTACACAATCGCTTAAACGCCCTATGAAATCCCGTTTAGATAAAACTTTGGTTGATAAAGCTGTTTTACACGAAACAATAATCAACGCTTTTGCCCATAATGATTATACTTATGGAGATACTCCTATTTTTGAAATATTTTCAGATAAATTTGTGATCACGTCTTTTGGCGGCTTAGTGGAAGGATTAGACTTAGAAAGTTTTTATAGTGGAACTTCTATGCCAAGAAACCGCCAGATAATACGAGTATTTAAAGATCTTGAATATGTAGAGCAAATAGGGTCAGGCATTCCAAAAATCATCGCCAAATATGGTAGAGAAAGTATTACAATAAGTAGCGCAATTTTACAAACAACTTTGAAATTTGAGCTACTAGAAAATCAAACAAATGTCAAAACCGCAGCAGGAAGTAGGGAGAAAAGTAGGGAGAAAATAATTGACGCTATAAAGACAAATCCAAATATAACTACAAAAGAACTAGTTGAAATTGTAGGCATTAGTATAAAAGGCATAGAAAAAAATATAAAAGCACTAAAACTTCAAGGCAGAATTCGTCGCATAGGTGCTGACAAAGGCGGGCACTGGGAAGTTGTTGATTGAAGGCAGATGAAATGTAAAAAAAATAAACAAACACTATCATCACTGTTGCAAGAAGGAAAAATATCTCGCTTGTAAGGATTTATAATGAAGAAAGAAATAAAAATAGTTCGTCATAAAAAAGATGATTTGCTTGACGATGCCGTCTTAAAAATTAAAGAATTGATGGTACAGGCAAGAAAAATAATATTTAGAGATATTACCAACCAATCGTTAAAGACTTATTGGCAAGTAGGGCAAATAATTGTAGAAAAAGAACAAGACGGAAAAGTCAAGGCCCGTTATGGTGATAAATTGTTGATAGCGCTTTCAAAGAAATTGACAAATCAAATGGGGCGTGGTTTTTCTCGTTCAAACCTACAGAATATGCGTAAATTTTATGTTCTATATCCAAAACGCCAGACAGTGTCTGGCAAATTAACCTGGTCGCATTATGTTGAACTGTTAAATATAGAAGATACTGATGCCCGTTCTTTTTATGAGAAAGAAAGCATAAACTCAAATTGGTCTGTTAGAGATTTGCAAAGGCAAATAGAAATTTCTCTCTTTGAAAGGCTTTTGTTGTCAAACGGAAAAACAAATAAACAAAAAGTTTTGGAGCTTTCTAACAAAGGAGTTGAATTAAACAAACCCGAAGATATTCTAAAAACTCCTATGGTATTTGAATTTTTGGGAGCAAAAGAAAACAAGCCGCTGCTTGAAAAAGAACTTGAATATAAACTTAATACGCCACATTGAAGATTTTTTACTGGAATTAGGACGCGGTTTTATGTTTGTAGGTTCTCGACAACGAATGAATATCGGCAAAAATAATTATTATGTTGATATGGTCTTCTATAATAAAATCTTAAAAGCGTATGTTTTAATAGACTTAAAAATTGGAGACATGAAAGCCGAATACGCTGGACAAATGAACCAGTATCTAAATTATTATAATACGGAAGTTAATGAAGTCGGTGATAATGCTCCTATAGGAATAATTTTATGTAAAGGCATTAACAATGTTGAAGCAGAATATGCTCTTGGCGGAATAAGTAACAAGGTTTTTGCTTCAAAGTATTTTACTACATACCTGATAAACAAGTTCTCATTGACGAAGTTAACTCTGTTTTGAAAGACAAGAAAAATTAAGTGAATTGTTTGAAGATATTGACGATAAGGAAACAGAAAATTTGGAATGAACGGAGTAAGCATTAAATTAAGCGTGAGAAACGCTCACCATTCTATCATTGCTAGATCTTAAAACCTAATTTGACCAGTTTTAACGTATGGCCAAGTCATGAGGAAAGAAATTTCAAATTCAGCAGGCACTGCCTGCTGAATCCTTAAAAAGCAAGAACATATTATCCTTACTCAGTTGGTCTCATTATGAAAGGTTGATGAGAGTTTCAAACGGGCTCGGGATTGGTATATTAAAGAGGCTGTTTCTCAAATGGAGCTAAGGGGAGTTGAACCCCTGACCTCTTGCATGCCATGCAAGCGCTCTCCCAACTGAGCTATAGCCCCATCTTACACATTTATTTACTTTTCAAAAACCTTCCGGTCAGGAGCAAGCCCCTGTTCCGGGGCGCTCACCTCTCGCGCCCGCGCAGACTTGTGCTCCTTATTCGTCCCACTGCGGCCCTCTTGCGGCCCTCTTGCATGCCTAACCATTTCATATGTCTGTCAATGAAGCAAAGCAATTATACATAAATTTGATGTGAAATTTAAACCTAAAGATTAAAGATTTAGGATAATTAAATTTCTACCTGATTTGACTAACTTTATCGGGATCATAGAGATAGATGTCAAAATCGAATAAAAATCCACATATGGCACAGAGAACAAAGACAATGCAGTTATAGAGCATGCTTTAAACAGAGCAATAAAACCTGCTATGGTTGCAGAATATAAAATACTTTATCTGACAAAAAATTATTGCAAGAAAAATTAAGCGAGCTTTTGAAAATTCAAATTTGAAGATAAAACAACACAAATAATAAAGTATATGCCTAGACAAATATCTATTATTTTAACAAGAAACTTTACAATATTGGCTAAATATTGCACTTTTGTTGAACACTTATTGTGATATATAATATCACAAACCTTCCATGCTGGCAAGTTCCATCTGTTTTAAGAAGTCTTTGTTAGATTTTGAGTTACTTAAACGTTTACTAAGTTCTTCCATAACTTCTATAGAATTCATTGAGTTCATCCATTTTCTTATTATCCACATTTTATTTTTCTCATCTTCGTTTAATAACAGTTCTTCTTTTCTAGTGCCTGAACGCAGTAAGTCTATAGCAGGAAAAACTCTTCTATTTGCAAGTTTTCTATCCAAATAAATCTCACAATTACCTGTACCTTTAAATTCTTCAAATATAACATCGTCCATTCTACTGCCAGTTTCAACAAGCGCTGTGCCTATAATTGTAAGACTGCCACCTTCTTCTATGTTTCTAGCTGCGCCAAAAAACCTTTTGGGTCTTTGAAGCGCATTAGAATCTAACCCACCAGAAAGAACTCTTCCACTTGAAGGGATGGCCGTGTTATATGCTCTAGCAAGCCTTGTAATAGAGTCTAACAACACAACTACATCTCTACCATTTTCCACCATTCTTTTAGCTTTTTCTATCACCATCTCTGCAACTTGAATATGCCTGTCTGAAGGCTCGTCAAAAGTTGAAGAAATAACTTCACCTTTAACAGAACGTTGCATATCTGTAACTTCTTCTGGCCTTTCATCTATAAGCAACACCATAAGTGTAACGTCAGGATTATTTTCCGTTATAGCGTTTGCTATTTTCTGCAGAAGGACCGTTTTTCCAGTTCTAGGAGCAGCATTAATTAAAACTCTTTGCCCTTTACCAATAGGGACTAGCATATCTATAACTCTTGTAGACAACTCTTCTTTTTTTGTTTCCAAAACTATTTTCTCATTAGGGTAAAGAGGAGTTAAATTGTCAAAGAGGACCCTATCTCTTATATGTTCTAAATCTTCTTGTCCGTTAATTGATTTCACTTGAAGTAATGCGAAGTATCGTTCTTGTTGAGATTGAGGTGGACGAACATAACCTGCAACAGTGTCACCTTTTCTTAGAGCAAATTTCTTAATTTGGGAAGGAGAGATATATATATCGTCTGGACCTGGAAGATAATTGTAGTCTGGAGAACGTAAAAAACCAAACCCGTCAGGCAAAATTTCTAAGACACCTTCATCATAAACTAGTTTATTGGTTTTTGATTGAGCTTCAAAAATTTTTGCTATAACTTCTTGTTTTCTTAAACCTGCAATGTTGTCAAGTTTTAAATTTTTTGCAATTTCTAACAATTCTGCCATAGTGCGCTTAGATAAAACTGACATATTCATAGACCTATCTTTTTCCATTAACTCTCCCTCCAGAGTTTAAAACTGCCAAAATTCTTTGATTGTTCTTTGCAAATAGATTATTATATTGATTTTTCCTATATGTTAATATGTTAAATCGAATTGATTTTCAACGATTGTAGACTTGAAAAATACTCTTATAAGTTAAATTAAGATAATTAATAGTATATTATTTTAAGTTATATGTCAACAACTTGTATAAACTTATAATATTATTTTTTAACTTTTGTTTTGTTCCAGAGTTGTCTATAACAAAATCTGCTAGTTCCATCTTTTTTTCTATAGGCATTTGGGACTGTATTCTTCTTTTAACTTCTCTCATATTTAAAGTGTCTCTAATAGCAAGCCTATTTGCTTCTATTTTATAAGGAGCCCACACCACAACAATTTTATCGCAAATTCTATCTAATCCTACTTCAAAAAGAAGTGGAGCGTTTATAATTATTAAACTGTGTTTGTCCTTTTCTGCTAAAACGATTTTGTTAATACGAGAGATTATGTAAGCGTGCAATATCTTTTCTACTTTGAGCTTTGCTTGTTTGTTTGAAAAAATAATGTCACCTAACTTTTTTCTGTCTAAAGAACCATCTAAAAGTAAAATATTTTCGCCAAACTTTTTTACTAAATCATTGAAAGCCGGCAGACCTTTTTTTGTTAACTCTGTAGATATTAAATCTGCGTCTATGCAATAAGCTCCTAGCTCTTGCAAATATTTTGCACTTTCGCTCTTGCCAGTAGCAATACCACCAGTTAAACCCACTATCATTAAAACCCCCAATCCTCAAATTCAAAAAAATTAACTGTTAAAAATGCTCATATTTTTGCATTTGGCCCCAATTAGCACCAACTTTTATATCTACAAATAACGGCACTTTTAAACTAACAGCATTTTCCATTTTTTCTTTTATAAGAGAGATTAAGTTCTCTTTTTCTTTTTTTGGGACCTCAAAAAGAAGATCATCATGAACTTGAAGTAGCATTAAAGATTTGCTATTATTTTTTTTAAGTTCTTTGTAAATGTTTATCATTGCAATTTTTATTATGTCTGCAGAGCTTCCTTGCACAGGCATATTTAAAGCAATCCTTTCGCCCGCAT
The DNA here is from genome assembly GCA_031266185.1 of Endomicrobium sp. Lineage (GTDB taxonomy): Bacteria > Elusimicrobiota > Endomicrobiia > Endomicrobiales > Endomicrobiaceae > Endomicrobiellum > Endomicrobiellum africanum. The sequence continues at coordinate 20,149 of JAISBM010000013.1, forward strand.
TTTTTATTCTTGTTACCGGTGATGTAAGTTCTGGCATGTACCTCATCCTGCCTGTTATAGTACACACATACCCCTTTTTTAAAGCTTGGCTAACAATTTGACTCATCCAAAGTTTTACACCTTCATATTTTGCAAGATAGTTGTCTATGTACTCTTTTGCTTGCAGTATGCTAACGCTCAACTGTCTTGAAAGACCAAAGGGCGATATCCCATAGACTATTCCAAAGTTAATCGCTTTTGCTGCACTTCTTAAACCTTCTGGTAATGGTTCCGGTTCTGGTATATTAAAAATTTCCCTTGCTGTAGCGTTGTGAATATCTGCTCTGTTATTAAAGTCCTCTATAAGTTTTTTATCTCCTGAAAGGTGGGCTAAGACTCTTAAATCTATTTGAGAGTAGTCTGCAGAAACAAAAATTGTTTCTTCTTTTGCTATAAAGACTTTTCTAAACTCTTTACCGTATGTAGACTTTATAGGAATATTTTGCAAGTTCGGATCTGTAGAAGAAAGCCGACCTGTAGTTGTAATAGCTTGATTAAAAACAGTATGAATTCTATCCCCATAATAAGCACAATGGTTTGTTATTGGGTCTATGTAGGTGCTTTTTATTTTCTGCAATTCTCTATACTTTAAAATCTCAGATGCAATTTTATACGACGACAGTTCTAACAACACTTCTTCATCTGTAGAATATCCTGTTTTTGTTTTTTTGATGACAGGGAGCTGGAGCTTTTCAAACATTATATTTGCAAGCTGTCTTGTAGAGTTAACATTAAATTCTTTATCAGCAATTTTATATATTTCATGTTCACTTTTTTTAAGCTCTAAAACTATCTGCTCATTAAATTTATGCAAAAAAGAATGGTCCACTTTTATACCAGCTATTTCCATCTCTGAAAGAACTTCAATTAAAGGCATTTCTATATCAAAAAAAAGATTTGTTAGTTTATTTTTTTCAATTTGGCCATAAAAAACTTTGTAAATTGTAAACGCCAAATAAGAAACTGTGCTTGCATACCTTGCACAAAATTCTACAGGAGCGTCACCAAAAACAACTTTTCTTACGTTTTTAGCAAGATACGTGTCATCAACATGAAAGTTTAAATGTTTTTTTGCAATATCAAAAATATCGTGCGACTCTTGAGAGTTTAAACAATAAGACGCTAACATAGTGTCAAAAAACATGTTGTTTGACTTTATATTGTTAGTACTGTATATGTTTCTTTCTTGTTTTAAATCGTGACCTATTATTTTTATTTCGTTTGAAATAAAAATAGGCTTAAAAATTGATTCGAATTCTTTTAAAGTAATTTGCCGAGCAATTAAGTCGCTATCCCCTATAGGAAAATAAAAAGACTTTATATCTTTTTCCTGCTCTATAGACAAACTCACACCAACTATTTGCACTTTTAAAGAATCTTGTAAAGAAGTTACCGTTTTTAACGCAAACATTTTTGTTTCCTGTATAAGAGATGCAATTTCGGTGGCTTTTTGTATTGAAGAAACAACTTTAAAACTGATTTCAAAAGAATTGTTTAACTGTGTATCTTTTTCTTGATTTGGTTTCATGTTATTGTTTACTTTTGGACTCACTTTCTCTATTAAACTTTTAAACTCGTACTTTTCAAAAAAAGAAATTGCTTTATCTGAATTTAAGTTTCTAGTTCGAAAGTCGTCCAAATTATATTCTAAAGGGACATTTTTTTTTAGTTCTACCAACTCTTTGCTAAGCAAAGCGTTATCTCGATATTGTTGCAACAATTTACCAACATTGCCCTTTATAGAGCTAGCATTCTTTAAAATGTTTTCTAACGTGTTATACTCTTGTACAAGTTTTATTGCCGTTTTTTCGCCAATACCTTTTATGCCTGGCACATTATCAACACTGTCTCCCATCAAAGACAGCATATCTACAATTTGGACAGGAGAAATGCCATACTTTTGCGCAATTTTATTATCGTCATACATTATGTCTTTAGAATCGTTCCAAACTAAAACATTTTGACTATCAACAAGCTGTAAAATATCTTTGTCGCCAGTTACTATAACAGTTTTAACATTGTTTTTCTTGTTTTTTTCTACAAGAGTTGCGATTAAATCGTCAGACTCGTATCCTTTTATTTCTATCTTTTTAATATCTAAAGCATCAACTGCTTCCCTTGCTATGGGCATTTGGCTTATAAGACCAACATCTAGAGGCTTTCTGTTTGCTTTGTACTCTACAAATATTTGATGTCTAAAATTTTTTGAAGGAAAATCAAAACAAACAATCATAAAGTCTGGTTTAAAGTTATCTTTTATTTTAAATAGCAACTTTATAAAACCGTAAACTGCATTAACCTGCTGATTGTTAGTAGTAGTAAGAGGCGGCAAAGCGTGATATGCTCTATGTATATAAGCGTTGCCGTCTATTATAAAAAATCTTTTCATAAAGTTTCTAAGTAGCGCACCGCACTAACTGCTGCTTGAGCTCCATCTGAAGTTGCAGTTACTACTTGTCTTAACTGCTTTTTTCTCACATCTCCACAAGCAAAAATTCCAACAATAGAAGTGCGCATATTTTCGTCTGTAATAACATATCCTTCATCATCTAACGAAATGTTTGTAATAAAATCTGTATTTGGCAATAAACCTATAAAAACAAAAACACCATTTGCGTTTAGTTCTTGCACTTGGCTTGTTTTAATATTAGCTATTCTTATTTTTTCTATAGAACTTGTACCAATAATTTCGTCAGGTACACTATTATACATTATAGAAATATTACTGTAAGATAACAGTCTTTCTTGTAAAATTTTTGTTGCTTTTAAAGAATCTTTTCTGTGTACAATTGTTACATTTTTGGCAAACTTGGATAAATATATAGCTTCTTGAATAGCAGAATCCCCGCCACCTATAACAACCACATCTTTATCCTTACAAAATGGCGCGTCGCAGGTAGCGCAAAAAGATACACCTTTACCTATAAAAGCAGATTCACCGGGAATGTTCATTTTTTTTACATGCGTGCCTGAAGCTACAATAATCGTTTTTGTTTGATAAGAATTATTTACTGTTACAACCTTTTTTATGTTTCCATCTTGCAAACTTACAACTTCATCATAAATTATCTCTGCACCAAATTCTTTAGCTTGTTCTTCCAATTTTAAAGCAAGATCGAACCCGTTTATTCCACCATTAAAGCCAGGATAATTTTCAAGCAAGTCGGTAACAGTCATTTGTCCACCGCAACCATTTTTTTCCATTAATAAAGTGTTAAGCCTTGCTCTAGAAGAATAAATAGCTGCTGCAAGACCAGCAGGGCCAGCGCCTATGATTATAACATCATATACCATATCTACATCCTTTCTTAGAAATCAAAATTAAAAGGATTCTAAAGCACACTGTCTATTAATTTTTTTAGATCGTTTTTAGACCTAAAACCGACCATTCTTTCGATTACATTACCATCCTTAAACAATATTAAACATGGAATAGATGTGATTTTGTATTGGCTAGACAAAGATATGTTTGCATCTGTATTTACTTTAACAACTTTTGCTTTACCTTCGTACTCTACAGCAATCTCATCTATAACTGGAGAAAGCATTTTGCAAGGGCCACACCAAGGTGCCCAAAAGTCTACTAAAACTGGTTTTTCTAAAGACAGTACTTCTTGCAAAAAAGTACTTTCATTAACTTCAATTGCCATAACAGCCTCCCTAACTTAATAAAAACTAACACTTTACACTTAATTTGTTTGACTTTAAACACTCAAAAGATGCGCTTTTTGGAATTCTCAAATCTTTACTATTTAAAAGTTTCACCTACTTTTAAGTTTCTGCCCAAAACAAAAGACCATGCAGACATTATAGGTTTATTTTCAGGTTGGAGCCTTGTAACTAATATTTTTCCTACCGCACATGTAATGGTAAACCCTACATTTTTTTCTATAGAAACAACTATCCCGTAATTACTATTTTTAGATTCTTCATCTACAATTTCAAAATCTAAAAATTTAATTCTTTTACTTTTTACACAATTTTCAATAAACGTTGAGTAAACTCCAGGCCAAAGGTATAAGCCCCTAAACTGGTTGTATATCTGTTTGGCACTTTTTGACCAATCTATTAAACCATCTTCCTTTTTAAATGTTGGTGCAAAAGTTGGCTCTCCTTTTTGAGGTATTATTACAATTTTTTCACTTTTTAACAATGATAAAGTTTGGTCCATAACTTCTACGCCTATAGGGACCAACTTATTAAACAGAGTTTGTGCATTGTCTTTTTTTTCTATGTCCACATACCTTTGCGTTAAAATATTGCCTGTGTCTAAACCATCTTCAATGTAAAAAGACGTCACACCTGTTTTGAGTTCCCCGTTAAGCAAAGCATACTGTACAGGTGCTGCTCCCCTATATTTTGGCAACAGAGAAAAATGTATATTAAAAGTCCTATATTTTGGTAAATCAAAGATATTCCTTGGTATAAGTTTCCCATAAGACACTACAATGCCAACATCTGCGTTAAAATTCTTTATAGTTTCATGCACGTCTTGAGCAAACTTTAAAGTCTGAATAAATTTTATACTTTTTTCTATAGCAAAAATCTTGACTGCAGAACTTACAATACGTTGCCCTCTTAACGCAGGTTTGTCTGGCATTGTTACAACAAAAAGTTCGTGCCCACTACTATATAGATGTTCAAGGTAAAATTTAGATATAGAAGCTGTACCAAAAAATAAAACTTTCACCAGTTGCCTGCTTTCTTTTTTCTTTTTATTTCTTTTTCTACCAGCTTTCTTTTAAAATCTGGCAAATAGTCTATAAAAAGTTTTGCATCTAAATGGTCTACTTCGTGCTGAATAGCCACAGCAAGCAAACCTTGAGCTTTAATTTCTTTTTTGCTGCCATCCAAATCCGTATAATTAGCAACTACTTTATCAAAACGCTTTACCTTTTCATGAAATTCAGGAATAGACAAACATCCTTCCTCTAGAATCTTTTTATCTTCTCCAAAAACAATTTCTGGATTAATCAGAACTATTGGCAATTTCTGATCTTGACTTACATCTATAACACAAAACCTTAAAAGTTGGCCTACTTGAGGTGCAGCAAGACCGACACCTTTAGCAAAGTACATTGTTTCTAACATATCTTTAGCAAGCAACTTTATCTCTTTGGTTATCTTGTCGACATATTTAGATTTTTGCCTTAAAATTTTGCTGCCGTACTTTTCTATATTTAATATTGCCATAACTGCACTAGTTTATCATTTTGTATTAAAAAGTTTCAATTATTTCTGTAATAATTGTCATTTAATGGACCACCCTTTATGATTAGCAATTTTTTCTAAAGACGATTTTAAATATTCTTTCCTGTCACCAGGCTCATAAGTATTTACTTCATCATAAGCAAGTTGCAATACTTCTTGAGAATATCCACTACGATGATGTCCTAAATGTTTTCTGCACTCTTTTTGGTCTGATCCAGGATTTGTCCTTGGTCTTAAATGTTTTTTTTGTGCACCATCAAAAGCATTTGCAGATCTTGCTGCATCCAGCCTTGCAATTAACTTTCGTACAGCTATCTCAGGTGTTACAGCAGACACTTCCGAAGCAGTAGATGACGGAGCAATTACACTTTCTCTTTCCACTACACTATCACCAGCCTTACTACAACTACACAACACACAACTACATAGACAAAAAAAACCCACTAACAATTTATCCATTTTTATACATTCTCCTTTACTTACTTTATATTGAACAAATTCGAGTACCTGATTATAATGCCTGACTTGACCGAGTTTAATGGAAATTAGGAATTTACACATAAAAATATTGGGTTGAGAGAGCCGGGCCAACTGCTCAAGTCAGGTACTATAACTTTAATTTAATTAATATAAAGTAGCAATATGAGAATGTGAAAGAATTGTAAAATTATAAGAATATTAATCCTGAACTTAGTTTTACTTGTGTATTTGTCTTTTTTTGAAAAGATTGAAGGATTTGCTCATAAAAAGTTGAGATAGGAATATTACCCTTGTAATTATTTCTGTGTTAACTGTTAATAACAACCAAATTGTCACGGTGGATAACTTCTTCCACAATGTCTATTACCCCTTTCATCTCTTGTGTCTTCCTGCCTTTTACTTTTTCAATATCTTTACTATCATAATTAGTAAGACCTCTAGCAAAGTGTTTGCCTGTTTGCGCATTTGCAATATTTATAGTATCACCTCTTTTAAAAGTACCACTGACTTTTGTTATCCCTACAGCTAAAAAGCTTTTCCCTTTACTAGTTAAAAAGTTTTCGGCATTCTGGTCAACATAAATTGTTCCTTTGGGCTTTTTACTAAAAGCTATCCAAGATTTTTTCGCTTCTAATTGCTTTTTTGAAGCTATTATGCTTGTGCCTACTTGTTCGCCTAAAATTATATCCTTTAACAAACTTATCTTTACACCGTTTGTAATTATTGTGTCTACACCTGAACTAGTAGCAATCTTTGCAGCTGTTATCTTTGCCCTCATCCCTCCAACGCCTTTACCGCTAGATGATACACTGTTTGCAAATTTTTCAACTTCTTTTGTAATATGCTCTATTCTAGAAACTAATAACGACGTTTTTGGATCACCATTGTAAAAGCCGTCAACATCAGTAAAAATTACGAGTTTGTTAGCATTCACTGCTAAAGCTACTAAAGCTGACAACGTGTCATTATCACCAAAATTAATTTCGTCAATTGAAACTGAGTCATTTTCATTAATTATAGGTATCACTTTGTTTTCAATTAAAGCGTTTAAAGTGTTGCGAACATTTAAATAGTTTGTGCGCCTGTCAAAAACTTCTCTTGTAAGTAGAATCTGTGCAACAATATTATTATAACTTGCAAACGCTTTAGAGTAAACGTTCATAAGTAAAGGTTGTCCAATTGCCGCAAACGCTTGCTTTTCTCTTAAGGTTTTTTGATCGTTTTTTATACGTAAATGGGCTTTGCCTGCGCTTACAGCGCCAGAGCTTACAATTAAAATTTCATGCCCAGCAGTACGTAAAGCAGCTATTTCTTTTGCTAAATCGTAAATATATCCCTCATTTAACAAACCTTCTTTTGCTGTTAGAATGCTTGTACCAACTTTTATAACTATTCTCATACAAAAGGTTAATTCCCTATAAACTTAGATCACAACTAAAAAATATACACAACTTAAGTATAGTAGTTGCTTTTTAGTTGTGTCACAAAAAAAGAGAGTCTTTGCTAACCAAAAATTATTCCGTTTAAACCCTCATTAGCAAGTTAAAAATTATGCCTTCAATTGTTCCAGCAAAACCTTGTTTACTAACTGCGGGTTTGCTTTACCTTTAGATTTTTTCATTACAAGACCAACAATTGCTCCAACAGCCCTTTCTTTGCCAGCTTTAAATTCCGCTACAGCTTTAGGGCTTTCCGCTATTGCTTCTTGGCAAAGTTTTATAATTTCTGACTCGTCTGAGATTTGAGTTAACCCTTTTTCTTTTACCACTACTTCAGGAGCAGCCGATTTTTCGTACATGTCTTCAAAAATTGTTTTTGCTATTTTGCCTGAAATTGTACCATTTAAAATTAAATCTATAAGTTTTGCCAAGTTTTTGCTAGAAATGGGAGACTGTGATATGTCTATTTTTGATGCATTAAGCTTTGCACTGAGTTCTGTAGCAATCCAGTTTGCTAACGGTTTAGCAGACATTTTTTTATCTTTAGAATTATTCAAAGCTTCTTCATAAAAATCTGCAGTTTGCCTACTAGAAGTTAAATAACTCACGTCATAGTCTGACAAAGAATAATCGTTTGTAAATCTTTGTTTTTTAACTTTCGGAAGTTCCAGCAGTTGAGTGCGTAGCTCTTTGACAAAAGAGTCAGGCAAATTAAAAGGGACTAAGTCCGGTTCTGGAAAATATCTGTAATCTAGTGCACCTTCTTTTGAACGCATTGATTTTGTTACTCCTTCTTGTGCTTCCCAAAGCCTTGTTTCTTGCACTAGTTTGCCGCCCGACTCAAGCACTTCTTTTTGCCTTTTGGCTTCGTAGGCTATTGCTTCTTTTACACCAGTCATCGAGTTAATATTTTTAATTTCTACTCTAGTACCAAACTCTTTTTGCCCTACAGGGCGTATGCTTACATTTACATCACACCGCATTTTACCTTCTTCCATACTACATTCAGAAGTACCTAAATATGTAACTATATTTTTTAACTCTGTTAAAAATTCAAACACTTCTTCTGGAGAGTTAAGCTCTGGCTCTGTAACAAGCTCCATAAGACCAACACTGGCTCTGTTTAAATCTAGCAAAGAATAGTCTAACTTTCTGTTACCTATTTCATGCACTAGTTTGCCAGCATCTTCTTCAAGATGTATTCTTGCTATATTTACAACTTTTTCTTTCCCTTCAACATTTATTGCAAGTTTCCCTTTAGAACATAACGGAGGGGCTGATTGTGTTATTTGATAATTTTTTGGCACGTCTGGATAAAAGTACTGCTTTCTTGCAAAAGTGCATTGTTTGTTTATTGTAAAATCTAAAGCAAGCCCTGTTTTAATTATAGCTTCTACAGCTTTTTTGTTTAATATTGGGATTGCTCCAGGTTGAGAAGTGCAAACAACACAGGTGTTTGCGTTAGGTTCAGCGCCAAACTGTGTAGAGCACTCACAAAACACTTTTGACTTTGTGTTAATTTGCATATGCACTTCAAGTCCGACTACTGTTTCATAATCCATTTATTTATCCCTTAAACATTTATAATAGCTTCAACTTTGTTAAACGCTGGATATCTATCAACATCAAAATCAGCAACTTTTTCAAACGCGTTAGCTACTTTAAAAAGTTTTGCGTCAGAAAATCGCTTCCCCATAAAGTGTACTCCCATAGGCATATCATTTGAAGTAAAACTGCAAGGCACTGTAATCCCTGCAAGCCCAGCAAGGTTTGCTGCTATAAGGAAAATGTCGCACTCTTCAGAAAGCCTTTCTCCAAACTTTACAGGCATTTGTAAAGTAGAAGGGGTAAATATAAAGTCGCATTGTTTATAAGCTTGCTCTATTTGGTTTATGAGTAATGTTCTTACTTTCTGAGCTTGGTGATAACACCTATGATAATTTTTTGCGCCTAAAACGTACGTGCCAAACAATATTCTCTTTTTTACTTCATAACCTAAAGAGTCTCCACGGGATTTTGCGTATTGATCGTTTAGGCTAACACTGTTTGGAGATCTGTATCCATAACGTATCCCATCAAATGTAGCAATATTTGCAGAAACTTCCGCACACATAATAACTTTATATAAAGAAGGAACGTACTTATAAGCTGGAATGTCAACTTCTACGACCTGGGCATTTTCTGCTTTTAGTTTATTTACAGCTTCATTGAAATATTTTGTTATTTCTGGGTCTGTTTTATAGTCAAAAAGTTGTTTGGGAATACCTATTTTTAAAGCTTTTAAAACATCTGGGTCGTTTAAACCGTTGGTGTAGTCTATCCACTCATTAGGCTGGCAAACTGGATCCCTGTAATCCTCCCCTGCTATAACACTTGTAAGTAAAGCCGCATCCATTACATTTTTTGTAAAAGTGCCTATTTGGTCAAAAGAAGACGCTAAAGCGCAAGCTCCATATCTACTTATAAGCCCATAAGAAGGTTTGTATCCTACTATCCCGCAAAAACCTGCTGGCTGCCTTATAGAACCACCAGTATCTGAACCTAAAGCACAAGGAATCATCCCCGCACTTACTGCTGCAGCGCTACCACCAGAAGAGCCACCTGGAATGCATTCTATGTTCCAAGGATTAGCAGTTTTTTGGTAAGCAGAAGTTTCTGTAGAACCACCCATAGCAAACTCATCCATGTTCGTCCTACCAACAAAAATTACGCCCGCTTCTTTTAATTTTTCTATAACTGTAGCATCGTAAGGAGAAACATAGCGCTCTAAATATTTTGATGCAGACGTCATACTTTCGCCTTTTACCATAATATTGTCTTTTATGGCTATAGGTATACCTTCAAGAATGCCACACTTTTTGTTCTCTTTTTTATCAACTTGTTGGGCTTGACGCAAAGCTATTTCTTCGTTTAACTTTAAAAAAGCTTTAACTTTAGAGTCTACTTCTTTTATACGACTAAAACACTCTTTTACCACATCTACACTTTTTACCTCTTGGGAACAAATTTTTGTCCTCAATTCTTTAGCTCTAATCATAATTTAAAACCACTTTTTCTTTTTAAAATATATTAACATAACAAGTATCGTAACAAGCATTATTCCTATCGCAAAAAACCAACTTCCTTTTTGGCCAAAAAAAGAATATTCAGGAAAAATAACGTTCATCCCGTAATAACCTGAAACAATAAGAACTGGCATTACAATTGTAGCTATAACTGTAAGAAATTTCATAACTTCAGTAAGTTTTACCGTAACACTTGACATATAAACTTCTATCAAGCTTACAATCATTTGGCTTCGCATAATTATTGCTTGGTTCATTCTTGCACACTGAGTGTAAATGTCGCGAAAATATACAAGATATTCTCTTGCTATTAAGTTGTTGTTTGCTCTAGTAAAATAAACATAAGAAGATTGTTGAGATTCTGCTATTTTGCGCATAGCAAAAACCACTTTTTTTGTGTCTAAAATATCTTCCATACTTTCTGTTTCTGGATCTTCAAGAACTTTGTCTTCTAAATTTTCCATCTTGTCGTCAATTTTTTCTAAAGTAAACTCGTAACTAGAAACAACTTTATTAAAAACATTGTAAAGTAAATTCTCTAAACTTTTCATTTCAACTTGAGGACGCGCTTTTGCTCGTTCAAAGAGAGTTTCAAGAAAAAATAGTTCTTCTGTGTGCACAGTAACTAAAAACCCTTTACCCACAAAAAAGTTAAGCTCATAAATACTATCTTCAAATTCTTGATAATAATTTGGTTTGAGTTGTATGCCGTGGATAGCGCCAAAAACGTAGTTTTCAAACTCTTCTGTTTTGGGATAATACTGAGGGAAAAGACAGTCTTCTATAGACATTTCATGAAAATGAAAGGTTTCTGAAAGAAGATTTGTTTCTTGATGAGTTAGCTCGTGATTTTCCAAGGTGATGTCTATCCATGCAAGATCTAACTTATTATAATCTTGCGCTATTTTTAAGGCATCACATTCTGTAACAACTGTGCCGTTTTTGAAGTAAATTGCCCTTATCATTGCGCCTCTATAACTTTTTTAATTTTATAAAAAGTGCCTTCTCTTTCAGGAGCACCATTAAGCATTTGATCTATTGTTTCTCTAGGACAAGGTTTTACGATATCTTCTCTCCACACATTTCTGAGCTCAGTAACGTGTGTAGTAGGTTTTAGTGTAGCGACATTAGGTTCTTGCAAAATCTCTATATACTCAAACATAGAATTTATGTCTTTGAGATACTTTTCTTTCTCCTCGTCTTTAATGTCTATCCTTGCTAAAAAAGCAATAGTTTCAAGTTCTTCTTTTAACATAACCGCTCCTCAATCAGTACATTGACAAAATTGTACAAAAATACTTGTTTTTTAACAATATTTTTAGCGTTTCACATATTCTCTTATTTAAGTTTCTTTACTTTACTGCAAACCATTTAACAAATTAGAGTGTTTTAGTTATATTATTTAAAACATACAAAAAAGCTATTTGTAAAATTATTACAAAAAATAGTAGGATCAACGTTATACAAGAACTATAAGGAACTAATTATGATATACGAGTGCCCTGTTACACAAAATAAAGATGTTTTTAAACAAAACCTTAGCAAGATTTCCAAAATTACTAAGTCAGACAACAAAATTATCAAAATTGTTAATTTAGAAAAACCCGCACTTAAAAAGTTGGAACATTTAATAAAAGCTGTTTTTAGATGTTTCTTTAATTGTTTGTGTTTGATATTTCAAAAAAACAATAAAAGCAACTTTTATGTTGCTTTTATTATAAATGGCGGTATTGGAGACACTATTAGACAAATAAGCATTATCAGCGAAATTGTAAAAATGTTTCCAAACATTGTAATTGATATTTATACTAACAGACAGTTATACTTTTTGTTTAAAGGAATAAAAAAAGTAAGATTTCTCTTTGAAATCGATTTAATTGTTTTAACTAAAAAAAAATATGACATAATTTACAAACTTATGGATGTATATAAAACCTCTTCTATAGAACAAGAGATTATATTCAACACAAAAGATAAAGCTGAAAGCAATAAAATTCAAAGCAATATTAGAGCTTATAAAGACAAATATTTATCTCCTTTAAACAACCACTCACATCATATTTCCATATCAAAAGCTGCATCTGGAGTTGACAACATAGAAGATATATCACTAACCGTCAATTTCAACCCTGTACCATTAGAAAAGTTTGGCATAACAAAAAGTTTAAAGTATATAACTTTTAATTACGGTGCTGGGGCAGAAGGTTGTAACGCCGACCCTAAATGTTGGCCTAGACACCATTGGGAAACTTTATTGAAAATATTACAAAAAAATTTAAAAGGTGTAACAATTGTTCAGTTGGGAGTTTCAACTTACAATTTTAGTGGAATTAACATAATAAATACAGCTTGTAAAACTTCTTTTAATGAGCTTTGCACAATACTTAAGAATTCGTTGCTTCATATAGATATAGACGGTGCTTGTATACATATTGCAAAGGCTATAGGCACTAAAGCTATTGTGCTGTTTGGACCAACATCTGCCAAGATTACAGGATATCCAGAAAATATAAACATAACTTCTTCTTTATGTAGAGACTGTTACCATATATTTGACCACCAATTTTGGGGAAGATGTGCTCTTGGTTATGAAAAGTCTTTGTGCATGAATTCTATTTCTCCAGAGTTTATAGCAAACAAAGCAATAGAATATATAAATGGTGTAAGCAAAGTTTCTCCCCTGATTTGACCATAACACACATGTTTACTTTTATAAATTAGTAATGGCTGCTTTTAAAACTAAACCATCAATTTCTGTCCACTCAAAGTCTTTTACGTCCATATAGTCTAGCTTGATTTTAAAATTAAGAATAAGCTGGACGAGGGCATTCTTGTACCTTCGTCATAAAGGCCGTTATTTACCATACCAGCACTTTCATTTTTTTTAAATCCTACCACAACATATTTCGACTGCTTTATCCGATTCTTTAATTATATTTATCGTTCTTTGGAGTAGAGTCTGATTATTACTTAATCTAAATAATGGTTTAGGACAATTTGCTGTATATGGATACAATCTTGTTCCTATCCCTGCTGCAAGTATAATGTATTTCATGATTTGCTCCCCCACAACAATAAGCCGCCATAACATGATAATGTGCTTTTTATAGGAAACGTGATATTTAAGTTTTGTCTCTTCATCGTTTCTACTAATTGACTCCTATTGCTCCCAAAGGTATTCTTGCTTGTTTAGGGTTTGCACAACTGTGCGGATTACAATCATTTTCACATAACTTACAGGAACCTCCAACAAATGAAACTGCCAAAGAGTCGTTATTATCATACAAAAGTTTTTCCAGTTTCCCCAAACACAAATGTATTATATTGGTTGTCTTAAAACGCACTACTTCAAAGTTTTCTATCGTTATAGACATTGTACATTTTAATACAATTGCATTCGGATATTCACTTTTAACAATTGTTTTGTAATCCAACGACGGAAGTTTAGGAGGATTGGATCAATTTTCATAATTTCTATATCGTTAAATTCTTTCTTAATAAGTTCTTTAAATTTTTTAAACATTTTTCACCTATTTAACCTTAGGATAAATGGGCCTGTAAAAAAGATTCTATAAGGTAAGACAAATGTCCGGTAATAATATTATGTTTTGTTCAGGGATACCTGTTAGTGTATCCTAAAATACAATTCATGTTTTAAAGTGCATAAAGATAATAATTTAAGTGTGCTAGTCCAAAAAATAGGTTATCCCTACTCAATATATAAACTTTTGTTCAAAAAAACTAAACACTACTTTTATTTAACAAAATATTTATTAATGTAAAAATATTACTGTTTAATTACATTAAACATTTTATCAATAAACATACAACCTCAATGATTATATAAAAAAACAATAATATAAGTACAAGCATATTGACCTACTCAATCTTATAACACAGCCTAAGATTTTATTTGGACAGTCTCTATCAGAGGGCCATCCTCCATTTCCACCATGCCTTTTCTTGGCGCACAGCTACTCCTATTGCAAACATAAAGCTGCTTTAAGCAAATTGTTTAAAGCGCTAAAATCAGAAAAACCAATATAGTTAAATCTTTACTTTACTATCCTGTCTATCAAGCTAAGCAAATGTTGCTTAATCGTATCATAAATGGTACGATTAGTGCATAAAATGATACGATTGGAGACTACAAAATGAACAATAAACGTCAAGAATTAATTTTAAAGTACATAAGGAAACAAAAATTAGTTTCTAGAAGCAAACTACAAACATACATATCTAAAATCATGTCAAACAAAAATTCAAAAATTACCCTGCTGCGAGATTTGAATACACTTATTGCCGAGGGGAAAATTAAAAAAAATGGAATTGCAAAAAACACAGTTTATACATGTGTTGTGCCTTCAACACTCGAAACAATAAATGTTACAGCTTATTTTAAAAAAGATATAGATAAACGTATTTTAAAATCTGACTATTTTAATTTTGATATTTGGGACAATTTACATAATCTGTTTACACACAAAGAAAAACAAGACCTGGCTAAATTTAACAAACAATACATAAAAAATAAAAAAGAGTTATCTCCAATTTTACTTAAAAAAGAACTAGAACGATTAAGTATCGAATTTTCATGGAAATCATCTCATATAGAAGGTAATACCTATTCTTTATTAGACACTGAATGCTTACTTAAAGAAAATGTGCAAGCTAAAGGGAAAAAAACAGAAGAAGCTATTATGATTTTAAATCATAAAAAAGCTCTTGATTTTGTTTATACAGATCCTGTATATTTCAAAAAGTTATCCATTTCCAAAATAGAAGAACTACACAGGTTGCTTGTTAGCGGACTTAATGTTAATTTTGGATTGAGAAAAAATAGAGTTGGAATTACAGGAACAAATTATCGCCCTATTGATAATATACATCAAATAAGACAATCTGTAGAACAACTTGTGAAAGTAATAAACAGAACTGAAAATCCTCTAGAAAAAGCTTTAATTGCTATTTTAATGATTTCTTATATACAACCTTTTGAAGATGGTAACAAACGCTCCGCAAGGATACTAGGCAATGCTTTACTTCTTGCAAACAGTTATTGTCCTTTATCGTATCGCAGTGTTAATGAAACCAACTATAAAAAGGCCACTATTCTATTTTATGAACAAAACAATGCGACTTATTTTAAAAATTTATTTGTAGAACAATTTAAACAAGCTATTAAAAAATATTTCTAACAATATTGTTTTTTCCCACCTACACCAACGGAAAGGACTCCAACGCATATTGACTAGACCAAGTAACCAACTTACTTAAATATAGGCAATAAAGATATACAACTGCTATCAGTAGCCATTATATTTATTTTATGTGAAAATTTTGCGATTTTTGGCCAATTTAAAATAAGTAAAGTGATATGTATTTTAATAAAAATATGTTTTTGGCACCAAAATATCTTTTTTAGTTAATGGCCTAAGCAATGATATACCTTCTAAAGATTTGCATCTACTTAATGCCACATACAATTGACCAGGCGCAAAAGCGCCATATTCCATGTCTATAACTACATTATCAAAAGTTTTGCCTTGACTTTTGTGTATCGTAACTGCCCATGAAAGCTTTAGTGGGTACTGAGTAAAAAAACCTGCGCTTTCTGTTTCTATTTGTTCTTGCTTCTCGTTCCACTTATATTTAAACAATTCCCATTTATAAGGTTCTACGGCTTCTGTTCTCCCATTTGGGAACTTTACATATATAAGCATTTTATCTGAAGAAGTACTATTGCATATATCTTCAACTATACCTATGCTACCATTTACCCATCTATACTTAGTATCATTATTTAACATCATGACCTGCGCACCTTTCTTTATTATAAGGTCACGTTCTGCAGGCAAAATTTTAGAGTTTTCGTCAATATTTTCTGTTTGGGCAGAAAATATTAAATGTTCTGCTTTTATCTGTGAAAGATATCTGTTGTTTATTAAAGTCGCGTTTTTGTTGGTTGTTGTAAGACAAACTGACATTTTATTATCTAAAATCTTTTTGCATACTCTTGAGTTCAGCTTTAGAAGATCTTCATCACCAGCTGTGCCATTACGCACACTATTTAACAATGTAACAAAGTTATCATCCTGTTGTCTGTAAACTTTTTTTAATTCCACTTTATGAAGTACACAATCTTGCAATGAATATGCACTTAAAAAGTAGGGAGACTTATACATAGAGTTAAATATACTATATTCTTCCTTTTTTACTACGGGAGGGAGTTGCTTTAAGTCTCCAATAAACACCATTTGGACACCCCCAAAAGACTGCTGATGTTTTTGCCTATTTAATCTTAAAAATTTATCTATACAATCTAAAAGATCGCATCTTAACATCGAAGTTTCGTCTATGATAATAGTTTCAACTTTTTTATATATAGATTTTTCAAAAAGATTTTTCTTTTTGATTTTTGATAAAGTAACGTCTGGCTTAAAATGGAAAAATGAATGGACCGTTTCCCCACCACAATTAAGAGCTGCAACACCTGTAGGAGCAAGAACCACCGTTTTTTTATGAGTGTGAGTAATATAATAATGCAAAAAGGTAGTTTTTCCTGTACCTGCATTTCCTGTAACAAAAACACAGTCCCCGCTTTTTTCTATTAAATCAAAAGCTTGCTTGAATTCCTTATTAAATTCAATTTTATCACTTATCATTTTTTCTCTTTTAGTTTTATGCTAAAAATAACCAAACAACTTTTAGCCTAAAATTTTACGCTCCTGACTTAACTTTGTTGAGGATTTCAAACTGATTTTTATAGTAATTCCTATCTTTTTCTCTTAAGCCAATCAAGTCAGGTTTTATTTTTTTACAGCGAATTTTTTAATTTGGATTTTAGTAGAATCTGTTTTTATAGTTATAAAATAAACACCAGGAGCTACTTTATCTCCACTATCATTTCTTAAATCCCATCTAAGCATCTTTTTATTTATATCATCTGCTAGATCTAAAACACTAAAACTCTTTATAAACTCTCCATTTATATTATATATCCTAGCACCTAGCTTGGTTACCTCTAAAGGTATGTTCGCTATATTTAAATAATTACTAGCACTCAAACAAACTGGATTTGGATATACTAAAATATCTTGCTCTGAAGTGGCGGGGGGGGGCAGGCGGTAATATAGACGCATTTAAATAAAGTTTACCATATCCATAATTATTATCTGGCGCAGTATGCACTTTTATTGTGTGCTTGTTAATTATATAGTCCTTAAACTGCTGAGCATTTTGTAAAAGCTCAGGTTTTATTTGCGCAATTAATACAGCAGCACCTGCAACATGGGGAGCTGCACTAGAAGTAGCATTGCCAGGGGCGACAATCTCTGGTTTTATACATTCTGGCGCTTGTACACGACCCCTAGCATCTGTAGCTGCACGACAAGGGCCACGTCCACTGAAACTTCCTATTAAATCATTTACATTGTAATTCCCTTCAGGAATAGCTCCAACTGTCAGTGAATTCCTGGAATGCCCAGGTCCTGTTAAACTTGATATGTTGTTAGCTTCAGAAGAGTCCGATAATGTTATACCCGTTTGCAAACATACAACAAATCCCATTTTCTCTCCTGCATTATACCCACCACGATTTTTTACTTTAATTCTTATTAAGTCTCCTGGATTTGTGGAGAAGCTAGGGACACCAGGGACACCAGTATCCTCCATTAACCAAAGATCATCTGCACAATTATATACATTCCGAACTCGGTTGTCACTTACATTTATCATTTCTAAATCAAAATTATAAATCTGGTCTGGCATAGTAACTTTATTGCCTCTGCAAACACGAAACAGCCAATGAGCAGGAGCAGCGCCAACAATTTTAAGATCAAGTTGTTGCGTCCCATTAGGAAATGTAAAATAAGTATCACCTACCCCAGTAGCATAGAGGTCCCCAAACCACCGACTATTAGCATCATTGCCACTTATAGTTATAGCAAGTATATTGCTTAAGCTATATTTATCGATTTCTTTACAATAGTCAGCCATACCATCTGGAAAAGCTATATCGTTCCTCAAAGATATACTTACTATGTGAATGCCTTCTTGAATACAATAGTTACGTACTCTTTCATATCTATTTGCATCCTCAGCCTTACCTACATTTATGAGAAACATGTCGCAATCTGAAGTAATGCTATATACTATGGCAGCACAGCCTGTTCCATGTCCTGCATCACCATAACTAGGCGCAATTGGAACAGCAGGATCTTTGTAAAAATCCATAGCTATTAAGTTTTTGGGCAAAGAACCATTTGCCTGGTAAGTTGAATAACCATTAAAATCATAATCTATTATAGCAACTTTAACACCTTTACCTGTTATCCCTCTTTTTATAAATTCCGTAGCATTTATTGAATCTTTAGATCCAAAGGCATTTGCAGTTATTAACATAATTAATATAATATTTAATATACTTTTTCTTAAAACGTCGCTTTTTGTATTCATATACGATTATATTGTCATTTTTAAAATAGCAAGTCAATTTTATATTTTTTCAAAAGAAATTTTATCGTTTATCTTTCCCGACTTGACCGTTTGGTTTACCCAAACCTGACTTTTTTATGAATAAATTCCATTTTCCCTTAAAACTGACAAACCTCATCAGTAACTTTTCATCAAGAGTTAGACTTATTTGCAACCTAATATCATTTTCCTATAATAATTTTAGATCATATTGATATTGCTTTTAGGAACATTGTCAATAACTTGCTGTATCTTAAACATACTTTGCCAACAAAAAAAGCAATTACATTTTAAATTATATATAAATTTATATATAATTTAAAATGTGTTTAAAATATTTGTTTTTTATATTGATTTAAACATGGAGGCCAATATGATACAAAGAGAAGAATATTTAAATAAACTTATAGCTTTTAAAGACAAGAATTTAATAAAAGTTATAATGGGTATACGAAGATGTGGTAAATCTACATTGCTTAAGATATATATTGACTATTTAAAATCTTTGGATATTCTTCCAGAACAGATAATTTTCATTAATTTTGAAGATATGGATAATTCTGATTTTACAGATCCTAAATTATTGCATAAACATATAACAAAAAAACTCTTAAATGATAAAATGAATTATGTTTTTCTTGATGAAATCCAGTTAGTAAAAGATTTTGAGAAAGTAGTTAATAGCTTAAATCTTAGGCAAAATGTAGATATATATAACGGGATCTAATGCTTGTTTTTTATCAGGAGAAATGTCTACTTTACTTTCTGGCAGATATATAGCTATTGAGATGATGCCTTTATCTTTTAAAGAGTATTATTGTGCTGTTTCCGGTGGGAGCACAGATTACTTTAAATATTATCAAGATTATTTAAGATATAGTTCTTTCCCTTTTGCTATCGAACTTAACAAAGATATTGAAAAAATCAATTCTTATTTATCTGCAATCGTTGACAGCATAATTTTAAAAGATGTTATTAAAAGAAAAAAATAACAGAAGTTTCTGCATTAGAAAGGCTTCTTAAATTTATTTTTGCCAATATAGGTTCTCTAACATCAACTAAAAAAATTGCAGATTCCATGAAATCTGCTGGGTACAAAATAGCAATTCAAACAATAGAATCTTATTTATCTGCATTAAGTGATAGTTACATATTATATAAGACAAACCGTCTTGATGTTAATGGAAAAGAATATCTAAAAGCAAATGATAAATATTATATTGCCGATATTGGACTGCGTTATTATTTGCTTGGAGATAAGAGAAAAGATTACGGTGCAATTCTCGAAAATATAGTATATTTAGAACTTGTCCGTAGAGGTTATGAGGTTTATGTAGGGCGTGTTGATAACTTGGAAATTGATTTTATAGCTTTAAAAAATGCTGTGCCTATTTATTATCAGGTTGCCTTAACAATTAAAGAAGAAAATACTTTTAAAAGAGAATTTTCTCCTCTTGCAAAAGTGAAAAATAATTATGAAAAATATATTATAACTTTAGATGAAGGAGCGCAAAGTAATGATAATGGAATAAAAACAATAAATCTTTTTGGCTTTTTGCTTTTTTAAATATTAGTTTTATTATTAATGTAGTAGCTGACTTGGCCAGTCTAAGAGCAGGCATTATTTATATAAAGCTTAGGGTTCTGCAACAGGATTAGACTATTCATCAGTCACGCCAACATCTTAAGTGTAGAATGATATTGGCAACTTTATGGAAGATTTATAGATTTTTGTTTCTAGTAGAATTTATTGTTTACTAACTAATAGTCGTTATAAAATTTAACAACTTATGCTAATCACCATTGTCGGCTTCCTTTGAGGCTGCAATATAATGCTTGCGAGCTTCTGAAATCTTGGCTAAATTAGTGGTCCCCCAACTTAGCCGACCCAAACCTCTGCATAAACAAATCTGTCATTAAACGTGAAGTCCTACCATTACCGTTTGGGAATGGATGAATTTGAACCAATCTGTGATGCAATCTAACAGCAACTTCTTTTTTAGAAAATGTATTATTTAAAATCCAGTAATTAACATCGTCTAGTAATATTTTTAAGACCTCCTGAATTTTATAAGCTTTGATTCCTATGTTTCTTTCTGTAGTTCTAAACTTTCCTGCCCAAACCCAAACATTTTTTTATGCAGCATTTTTATAAATAACTCACTTAAAATGTTTTTTTGTTATTAGACATTAACCAAACTTCAGCATTTATAATGCCTTGTGTTTCAAGTTCATTCAATTCTGTTCTGTGGTTACCCAGTTTACTTTTAACCCTTTTTTTTCTTCAGTAAGAGGTGTAGAATCATCACAATCTGTAAAGATGTCAACCATAAATTACTCCTCATCCCATATTCTTGAGATATTTTTATCAAGCAAATCCTTTTTCAAATCTTCTAGTATTTCTTTACTATCTGACAATTGGTTTTCCAAAGACATATTTTTATTTACGTTTCCAACAATCTTTGAAGCTTTTATCTGCACTTGTCTTGCGACTATATTCTTAATACTATCATTTGGAATAATATAATAAACGAATGCGCAGTTTAAAGTTTTGGCAATTTTGCTTAAAGTTGATATTTTCAAATTGTTTTCATTTTTTTCTATATGGACAACTCTAGCCTGAGATACTCCTAATCTTTTGGCAAGTTGACTTGTAGTCATTCCTAAAGCTTTTCTGATTGTTCTAATCCAACCTTGCTCCGGAATATCAAAAGCTACAATATCTTTAAGAGCATTTATTTTTTTATCCAGAGAACGACACATTATTTTTCTATTTACTCTCACAATAAAACCTTTCTATTATAATTTGTTGTTATTATTATAATTTATAAGTTATAAGTGGTTTTGTAAAAAAATAAAATCACTCAACAAAAGTAGAAGTTTTAGGGAGCCTAAACGCACAAAGTTATGGGATAAAAAAGAAAGACTCTGTTAGGCAAAATAAACTTAAACCAACAACTCAACTTCATCTGTTTTGAATATTATTATTCAAACTTATTAACAAGTTATCCACAAAGTTAAAAAGAAATATTCATACATTATATTATTCTGAGTTTATTATATTATTTACATTGATTTTTCAATAAGTTTTATTGTTAAATTAAAAATTTTATTATAAATATTAACATCTTACAAACTAACTATTATAATAGTTATACACAAGTAATCCACAATTATAGTACTGTATAATAAAGAACGTTTTTATAAATTTAGTTCTTTTACTATTCTTTCAAGATCATCTAAAGAATAATAAAAAAGTTCTAGTTTCCCCTTTTTGCTGTCACCTACAATATTTGCTTTAGTTCCAAACTTTCTTTGAATTTCTTCTTTCAAGTTTGTAAGTTCTTGTTCTTGTTCTTTTACCTTTTTTTTATCAACTTTAAAACCTGAAACTATTCTTTCTACAGCTCTTACTGAAAGTTTTTCATTTAATATCTTTTCTACAATCAGTTTTATTTTTGTACCATCTTCTATACTTGCAAGCATCCTTCCATGCCCAGAAGATATTTTTCCTTCAGAAATAAGTGCTTGAACACTTTCTGGCAAAGATAAAAGTCTTAATGTATTTGATATAACAGACCTCTCTTTCCCTATAACTTCTGCGATTTGTTCGTGTGTATGAGAAAATTCTTTTATAAGTCTCTGAAAAGCTTTGGCTTCCTCTATAGGATCTAAATTTTCCCTTTGCAAATTTTCTATTAACGCTAAACCAAAACGCTGCTTGTCATTTGTAGACCGTTTAACTATAGCTTTTATATCCTTATTGCCTGCAAGTTTAGAAGCTCTGTAACGCCTTTCTCCTGCGATAATTTCATACTCACCAGGAACAACAGACTCTGAAACTAAAATAGGTTGAGTTAAACCATGTTTCTTAATTGACTTTGCAAGTTCTTCTAATTTTTTATCATCAAATTTAGTTCTGGGCTGAAATCTATTAGGTTTAATTTTATTTAATGGAATTTTTATTACTGTATCATCTACACTTTTATTTTGCCCTAACAACGGAATTAAGGATTCTAACCCTCTACCTAAAACTTTTTTCTGCATGTTTTTTTTCTCCATTCTAATACATTTGGTCTGGCTTAATGTTCTATTTTATATTCTAAATTGCTTCTAAAATAACTATTTACTTACGTTACTGCCTGACTTGAGCGGTTTTAAGGAAAATGGAAAATTTACTCATAAATTTATTAGTTTGGGAAGTTAACCTTGGAAAAAACTTCCTCCTGATTACGATTGTTTTGAGAGAAATTCTTTAGCAAAATCCAAATATGCACTTGTCCCTTTGCCTTTAGGGTCATAAAGAATGGCTGGCTTTCCAAAACTTGGAGATTCTGCAAGTTTTACAGTTCTGGGTATTTTAGTTTCGTAAACTTTATCTTTAAAAAATTTTTTAACTTCATCTACAACCTGTCCTGACAGATTAGTTCTAGAGTCAAACATAGTAAACAAAACACCTTCTAAGTCTAAGCTGAAATCTTGCATTAAAGCAAATATAGTCTTAGATAATTGTCCTAGCCCTTCTAAAGCAAAAAATTCACATTGCATAGGAATCAAAACTGTATTTGCTGCAACAAGAGAGTTAGTTGTAAGAAGCCCTAAAGATGGAGGGCAATCTATAATTATATATTTATAGACTTTTTCAAATTTTTCTAATGCAAATTTTAATTTTTTTTCTCTATTTTCTAAATTTACAAGGTCAATCTCTGCAGAAATTAAAGATGTAGTGGCAGGGGCAATATCAAGCCAATCCATAACTGTATTTTGTATAATATCTTCCAAATCAATCTCGTCTATTAGAACATCGTATATTGTTTTTTTTAAAGAGTCTTTGTCTATACTTAGTCCACTTGTAGTATTGCTCTGAGGATCCATATCAATTAATAAACACTCTTGTCCAAGATGGCATAAGCTAGCAGCTAAATTTATTGATGTTGTTGTTTTCCCAACACCACCTTTTTGATTTGCTATTGATATCACTTTGCTCATTATCTACCTACCCCCACTTAAAAATACATAACCCTTTAGTTATTGCCGCCTTGGCCTCTATAAGACCTGACTTGGCCGGTTTAAGCTCACACTGTCTTCTTATCTATTAACTTTATACTTCAGTTTTTTCTACCTTGTATTTACGTTAATTTTACAATATTTAACAACAACTATTCAAATATTCAAACCGTTTTTTTAATGTTTCACGTGAAACACAATGTCCACTAGTGTTTTTAATTTGACAATTTTTAGAGGAATTTACTCAAATTTTAACTACAAGTGCCAAAAACTTGCAGCACCCATCTCGAAAATGACTTTCATTTGCGGATCAAAAGTAACGAATACAGGCTGATCAGGTGGCAGAGGTAGGGGATTGACAGGGAGAATATAATTTTTATATTCTTCAGGAGTAATTTTTCTTGGAAAGTACGATGATATGAGGATATCTTCTTTTATTATCTTAAAAGCCATTCTAAAACGTTTATCTGCTTTATCCCATTTATGCGATAAATCTTGGGTTAACAAAAACTTAGGATTATGATCTCGTATAGAATCAAGAGGACAAAGCTCTCTTTTAAGTGTAGCCTGGTCTATCACAGTGTCAGCTACTTGGTAATATTCTACACCATTTGGCCCTTCTGCTATAAAGTCTAGCCCTTTATCGCCAACCTTGCCTATATACACATTATACTTTCTACGCAAAAGTTCCAAATATACTACATTTTTAGCATACGCCCTTTATCAGTTTTGTTATCTCCAAACAAATAATACCACAACCCTATATCAACAAGATAATATTTGTCCATTGTTTTTAAAAAATTTTTTCCTTTTACGTCATACCTACAGTATATAACTATCACAAAAAGCAGTTAAGTAACTTTCTAAAGTCAACGGTAAAATTTTAACACCGTCAGATATCATAGTATCACTAACTTTTTTATAGATAACAAATTGCCTATATTGTCAGCCATAAATCTAAGCACACTTTCAAGGCGAGTTACATCTCTTATTTTTCTGTTTTCCACCACATCTTTTAGCACCACAGTGCTATATATGCCTCCAAGATAGTCTCTAGTTTGCTTTTTATCACCGTTAAAATTTAAAGAGTACGGAAAAGAACTTTCTTGTAGATAGTGATTAAAATTTTCAAGTTTATTAACACTAGATAATGCAGAAGAATACTCTTTAAAAGATAAAGGGGAAACATGAATCTGGACATATCGCCCTGAAAGCAAAGTAGCCCATTGGCCAGACTGTATATTTGAATTTGACCCTGTAAGATACAAATCTACATTTTTTTTTATAAAAAGACCGTCAGCTGCTTTTTGAAAATCAGAAACATTTTGAATTTCGTCAATAAATATATAGTTCATTTTACCGTTAATAAGCCGTGCATCAATATAGTCATAAAGTTTCTCCCAATTTATAAGCTCTCTATACAACGGATCTTCTAAGTTAATGTTTTGTATTTGCTGTTTAAGAACTCCTTTTTTAAGAAGTTCTCCCTGGTACATTTCAAACAAAGTAGACTTGCCACAGCGTCGTATATCGGTTAATATTTTTCTAAGCTGTTTGTCTTTAAAACCTAACAATTTATCAATATATCTTGGTCGCTTTATCATAAATACCTCTTTTGTAGTTGTACAAAAACACAAATCCATAAAGTTTTTACATTATAGCACAAAAACTTAACATTGTTATGAAATTTATAACACACATTTAAATTTTATCAATAATTTGTAAGTTAGCTATATTGCTTGTAATAATAACTACTGTACCAAGCGCCATAGAGATTAACATCAGGCAAACTCAGGTCACTTTTAGATAAGACTATAGTGTTATTACCGTAGAAATATTACTACTTCCAGCATTAGCTCCATTCCAACCCTCACTCCCGCCGCATAGACAGTCAAACTTCCCATCTATAGTAGTTTGCTTAGATCCTTATCTACATTACTAGAGCAATCGCTCTTAGCAATGTAGGGAAGGTTCTAAAACTAGGCCTGTTTTTGACTCGACAGGCTTTAGACATATAATATTAGTTTTGATGGCCAAACCGATCAAGTCAGGTTCTAGCAATGACTTTAACATACAATGAGGTTTAATAAAATATTAGGGGAAGTCAAAATTTATAGAACTACTTTTTGAGTTAAATAGTTTTTTTTGAAACGAATAACGTCTACCAATATAAAGGAATTAAAAATATATTTGGGAAGACAAAATTAAATGTTCAAAGAATTTTTGTAGAGAGCTATTTCTATTTCTTCTAAAGATTTACCTCTTGTTTCAAAAACTTTGTGCTTTACAAAAAATATTGAAAGTATCGCTACGCCTGCAAAAGCTAAAAATAAATAAGTGTTCAACTTTTCAAACAGTACGGGAAACGCTAAAGCTACCAACAAATTTGAACACCAGTTTGCCAAGCTGGTAATGCCTGCACCTAACCCTCTAATTTTTAAAGGAAAAACTTCCCCTATAATAATCCAAGATATTGGCCCCCAAGTAAGAGCGAAAAAGAAAATGTATAGACATAAAGAAATTAAAGTAATGTACCCTAACATACTTGCTGAAGTATGAATATTAGTAAAAATTGAAAGAATTATAAGAGACACAAACATCCCAGAACTGCCAAAAATAAGAAGCTCTTTTCTGTCTATTTTGTCCATAACATATAACGCAAGCACAGAAACCAGCACGTTTAAAGTCCCTATACCAACTGTACTTAAAATTGCAGAGAAAGTACCTAAATTAAGGTTAACAAAAATTGTAGGAGCATAATAAATAACCGTGTTTATGCCTACAAATTGTTGAAAAACAGCAATTCCTATAGCTGCAACTAAAGCTGGACGCACCCATTTCTTGGTTAAATCTTTAAAACCGCCCTTTTCTTGAGAAGCTGCTTCTTTCATCTCTTGTATTTCTTTAGATATCAAATCTAAGTCTGGTTGGTTATATTTGTTAATTCTTAACCTCTTTAAAACATTAATAGATTGATCTTCTTTCCCTTTTTCAAAAAGCCATCTTGGACTTTCAGGCAAAAATAGTGCTCCTAAAAAAACTATGCCTGCAGGTATAGCAGCAAAGCCTATCATTAACCGCCAACCGTTAGCGACGTTTGCGTAAAACAAAGCAACCAAATAAGCTAACAGAATGCCGATTGTTATCATCAGTTGGTTTAATGTTGCAAGTGACCCTCTACGACGAGCTGGTGCCATTTCTGAAATATATAAAGGAACTAAAGCAGACGCCCCTCCAACAGCAACACCTAAAAACACTCTCGAACTTGTTAGTAGTAACATATTTACAGAACCTGCAGAAAATATAGCCCCCGCAACAAAAATAAACGCACAAATTAACAACATCTTTTTACGACCATATTTGTCCGAGAGTGGAGTGATAAGACAAGCACCTATCATAGCACCAAAAAGGATAGAACTTACCACAACGCCTTCCTGTAAAGCAGTAAGTGCCATTTCTTGTTTTATAAACAAAATTGCACTAGAAATTATGCCTGTATCATAACCAAAAAGGAGACCTCCTAAAGCACAAAAAATGTAAATTATTATAGTGTTAACTCTTTTCATACTCGATACTCCTTTTTTAGCATTATTTTTTAACATTAACTTATACTTTATTTAAATTTAAAAATTTGTATAAGTCTTTATGTTTATCAAATACTTTATCTGCCATTTT
Organism: Endomicrobium sp.; assembly: GCA_031266185.1. Lineage (GTDB taxonomy): Bacteria > Elusimicrobiota > Endomicrobiia > Endomicrobiales > Endomicrobiaceae > Endomicrobiellum > Endomicrobiellum africanum. The sequence goes on from JAISBM010000013.1 coordinate 47,540, forward strand.
TAAAGACTCCCCTGGCAAACTTGTAGCTATAGCATAACAAACCATATTTGCGTCTTTTGCAGACCTTATACCATAAGGAGCATTTTCTATCACTAAACATTTTTCTGGACCTATCTTTAAATTGCTTGAGGCTGTTAAGTACGGTTCAGGGTGAGGTTTTGCGTTTGTTACAGTGTCACCTCCAACAATGGTATCAAAAAAATTGTACAGTTCTTTAGGAAGCATATTTTGCGCTTCTCTTTTCAGAGAACCTGTTACAAGCCCAACTAAAATGTTTTGAGCTTTTAAGTGTTTTATAAATTCTGGAATTCCTAAAAATATGTCCCTTTTAAAGTACTTTTTAAAAAGTTCTTCCCTTTGCCCACATATACGAGAAAGTATTTCAAGCGTTAATTCCACTTGATAATCTTTAAAAGCAACTTCTATTATATGGCCCCATTTAGCGCCTTCCATTTCAAAAATAAGTGACGGTCTTACACGAACATTATATTTTTTTAATGTTTCAAACCACGAAATAAAATGGTACGGTATAGAGTCTACTATAATGCCGTCCATATCAAACAACACTGCTTTAAAATTAAACATTTATATCTCCACATTTTGTCTTCAAGTGCAATATATTTGAACTGTCCCATCGGGATTATATTGTTCAAAATCAAAAGTATATGTTCTGTTAATCTGCATAGACCAAATTTGTTTCCAAGCTTTAATAATAGGGTTTTCTATGTTCATGTTCACATCAAAAATTTGATATTTGCCAGCAAACTCTAGTTTTTTATTAGAAGTCTCTATATCCGTTGCAACACTTAAGGTATAATCTCCCTTAAAATCGCTTTTATAGTCGTGTACCGTACTTTTTAACTCCATTTGGAATTTTTACGCTTACTTTTTGCCACAGATTCCCGATTTTTTGTACAACCAGATTATCGCTAAAATTATTTGTTCTTATACAATCAACAACATAAAATTTTTTACTAACTTCTACCATAAAATCTCACCCTTTTCCTAAAACTAACTACCACACACCGTGCGCAACCATAAAGCAACCATGGTGAGTAACTCTAACCCCTGCTAATTTCGCTTTTTCTACAGCGGTTTGCGACACTGAGCCCGGCTGCATCCATATTTCTTTAACTCCTAAAGATATAGCGTCGTCGACAGTTTTGTCTGTCCCTTCAGGAGGGACTACTGTTACAACTATATCTGGCTTGTTAGGTAAATCTTTTAAAGATTTATAAACACATTTTCCTACAACAGTACCTCCTCTAACCCCAACAGCTAGAGTTTTAAAACCTGCATTTAATAAATCTGTAAATATTTTATACCCGAACTTGGCTGGATTTTCAGAAACGCCTACAACAGCAATAAGCTTGTTCTCGTCCATACAAATTGTTCTCCTAAAAACTATAAATTAACTTTAACACTGCGCATTTTAAACGTTTTTCGTGGGACATCTTTATAGCTTTTTGCAAGCTGCATATGCACATACATAAGGACAAGTGCATCTAAAGGGAACACAAAAAATGTACCTACAATAGTTAGTATTCCTAACAAGCTTATAAAAACCAACAAAATTATCAGCACAATAAACTTAAATAAGTTCCCTTTTAACATTTGAGCACTGTTTTTTAGAGATTTTAGTACAGGCTGTCCTTCTAAAATGTCAACATAAAATAATAGGTATCTAAATAAGTATATTATAACACCAAAAGACATAACTGTGTACAATGTTTGAAAAACGTTAAAAATAACGCTACCATCGTCGTATTTAGCAAATATGCCAAAAGAAAGTACAGCAAGAAGCGACGGCACAAGCACTATTAAAAACATCCCACATATAAAGTTTATCACCTTTTCGGCTTCGAGAAAATAGTTTTTAAATTTTACTTGTGAACCTGAAGTTGTAGGCAAAAGAGTGCTAGTTAAACAAAAAAAGAAAATTGTTGGAACTATCAACGAAATATTTTTAAAAAACACAAATTTTAGCATGGTTTTTGAGTCGTTTATAATAGACAAAACGTCAAATTGCATGAGCAAAGATTTTGCTATAAAATATTGTACTATGATTATTAAAACAATAGTAAAAAAGGATGTTCCTAAAATTTTTGCCCAGTTTTCTTTAAAACTTTGAAATGAAAACTTAAAAGCTTCACTTATAGAAAATTTCATATTTTCTCCTTTTTAAGCAACAACCTGCTTTTTGTACAGTGTGTTTAAACAATAGTTAAGTCCCTTTTTTGTTTGTTAAACTAACTTCTTTAAGATAGCATATTTGTACGACAAATTTAAGAAAACTATAAATTTATTTTCATTTCATTATGCTTCTTTGTCTCGACAAGCTGTCCTGGATTAATATTTTCTACATTTATATTATTGTTAGATAAATATTGTCGTGTTTCTTTAGAAATAAGGCTTCCTAACAAAAATAAAACTATTGCTGAAGGTATTATTTTAAACCCTTCAAATAATTCAAAAATATCCCACGCCTTAATAGGCAAAACAGCTCCTAGTATTACCGTAAAAACGTAAAGACATCTAATCATAAAAAAGTTAGCCTTAGGAAACAAATATTTGAAGCTAACTTCAAAAACATAAGCCCCTTCAAGCATAGTGCTGAATATAAACAAAGTACAAAACATAACAAGGTTACCATAGGGCAGTTTTGCAAACGCTAAATCCAAAATTCCAACCATATTTAATTCGTTGATAGGCAAACTAGGGATAGTATAAGACGTTGTTACAAATACGAGGCCTGTCAAAACGCATATAACACAAGAATCCCAAAACGTCCCCGTGCTGGAAATTAAAGCTTGCTGAAACGGATCTTTAGCTTTTGCACAAGCGTCTGCTACAGAGTTGGTGCCTGAGCCAGACTCTGAAGAAAACGTTGCTTTAGATATCCCATACCTCATTGCACTTATAATGCTAACCCCTACAGAACCTCCAACACCTGCTTTTAAAGAAAATGCTTGCGTAAAAATTGAACTTATTGCAGGTAACAAATATTTTATATTTATCATAAGAATCGTTAAACAAGATAACACGTACAAGATTATCATAAATGCTACTACAATAACACAAGCTTTAGATATAGATTGAATTCCTTTATATATACAGCAAGTTAACATAATAGACACTATTATCACCAACACTATTAATTCCAAAGACCACCTTTTTACTTTAAAACAAAATAAAACAAGCTCGCTTGACTGAAATGCGCCATACATCATAAAACAAGTAATGCAAAGAAGAATTGCATAAATAGTAGCAAGCCATTTCTTTTTTAGTGCATGCTCCATAACATACATCATACCGCCAACAATAGTCCCATCTTGATTTTTAACTTTATATTTAACTATTAGCAAACTTTCAGCATATTTTGTAGCAACTCCAAGAATGCCTGTTAGCCATATCCAAAATATAGAACCAACGCCACCTAACACAATGCCATAGGCCACTCCCAAAACATTGCCCATAGCTACCGTTCCAGACAGGTCTGTGCAAAGCGCTGCAAATGGAGAAATGTGGCCTTCTGTGTAACTTTTATTTTGTAAAGATAACTTTATGCCTTTAAAAAGTTTCCTCTGAACAAAACGTGTTCTAAACGTAATATAAATGTGCAAACAAAATATGAAAATTATTAGCGGGTACCCCCAAACCAAACTATCTAAAAACGAAAGAAAAACATAAAATTTTTCCACACCAATTATCTCCTATTAGTTAAACGGATATCTTAATTTTTTTTGCTCTGTTTATTTTGTTCTGCTTCTTGATATTCAACTACAGTATCTTTTATAAGGATACAGTTCGCCTTGACCATACTCTTGCATTGTCAATGCAAGTTTTTAAACCTTTAAAAAGTTTCTTTTGAATAAAGTTTGTTTTGAGTGTAAAAAGAGGTATGCAGGAATAAATAATAAAAACAGGAAATGCCCACACAAAAGAGTTTAACTGACAAATAACAGCGCTATCCATTGCACCTCTTTTTATAAAAGAAAATGACAATTGTTAGTATCTATTGTAGAATTATACACAATTTCATTTACGCAATACAAATGTTCTAACATGGGTGACGCTTTATCTTAAAAAACATAGAAAAAAAGAAACTTACTTATTCTATACTTATTATATTCACCTTTGTACCGCATGTAGATCACTAAAATTTCCTACTTATCACCCTTTTATTTCTATTAGAGTTTCTTAGGACTAACCCATATACTTTTTCTTTGCTATATGCTATATATCTTAGAGTTATGTTAAAATTGGATATTATATAGTGGAGTTCTTAATGCAACAGCCCCAAGAAAGTACATTAAAACGCAAACTAACAAATCGCCATATACAACTTATTGCTTTGGGCGGTTCTATAGGTACAGGATTGTTTTTAGGTACAGGCAGCGCTATTTTTGCTGCTGGGCCTGCAGTTTTGTTAGGGTACTTAATATCTGGAATTGCTATTTTTATAATTATGCGACAACTCGGCGAGATGGACACTGAGGAACCTATGGCTGGCTCTTTTAGTTATTTCGCTTACAAGTATTGGGGCAAATTTCCTGGCTTCTTAGCTGGGTGGAACTATTGGATTCTTTATGTGTTCATAGGAATAACAGAACTTACTGCTGTTGCTGCTTATGCTCAATATTGGTTCTCGAACTTGGCTACGTGGAAAACTGCCCTATTCTTTTTTGTGCTTATCAATGCCGTAAATTTGATAACAGTAAAAGCTTATGGAGAAATAGAGTTTTGGTTTTCTATAATAAAAATTATAGCTATTTGTGCTATGATTTTGACTGGTGGATACATACTATTCTTTAACCCAAGTTTTGTAGCCGGTGCAAGTATAGCAAATTTATGGTCATACTCAACTAATAGTGGAAATTCTTTATTTAACGGGATGTTCCCCAACGGTATGTGGGGGCTAATAATTGCTATTCCTGTGATTACTTTTTCGTTTGGCGGACTAGAACTTATTGGAATTACCGCTTCAGAAACAGAAAATCCAAAAGCTAACATTCCTAAAGCTGTAAACCAGTCCGTATTTCGTATATTAATTTTCTATATAGGTTCTATTGCTATACTTTTGTCCCTTTACCATTGGAGTAAGTTAACCCCTGACAGCAGCCCTTTTGTTTTGATTTTTGACAAAGTCGGGTTTAAGCATATTGCCAGTGTGCTTAATTTTATAATTTTAACTGCTGCTCTTTCTGTTTATAATAGCTGCTTGTACAGCAATAGTCGTATGCTTTACGGACTTGCTTTACAAAACAATGCTCCTGCTATTTTATCTAAAACTAACAAACGAGGGGTACCTGTACCAGCGCTTATTGTGTCTACAATACTGACATTTTTAGTTGTACCTCTAAACTATTTTGTCCCTAACTGGTTTGACTCCTTTAAAATGATCATGAGTTTTGTAGTAGTCTGCGCTCTTCTAAGTTGGGGAATGATAACAATATCCCACATAAAATTTAAAAGACAAAAAACTATAGAACACCATAAAACGGTGTTCCCGTCACCGTTTTATCCTTACTCAAATTATTTTACTCTTATTTTTTATAGTTTTATTTTGATAGTTATGGCTTTACCCAAACTTGGCATGTTTAAACAAGTTGTAGCGCTTCCAGCTTGGGTATTAGTGGTTTACATGGGGTACAGTTTATGTAAACTTAAAAAATTTAAATCAAGAAAAGAGAATTATTATAATGAACGAAACTCAAAATTTACAGAATACCAAACTAAAACGTAAACTTAAAAATAGACATATACAGTTTATTGCTCTTGGCAGCGCAGTTGGAACAGGACTGTTTTTAGGTGCAAGTAGCACAATCTTTTCTACAGGCCCGTCAGTCATTTTAGGGTACTTACTTGGAGGTTTATTAGTGTTTTTCATTATGCGACAACTTGGCGAAATGGCTACTAACGAACCTATGGCTGGCTCTTCCAGTTACTTTGCAACTACTTATGTTGGCAATTTCTTAGGTTTTTTAGCAGGATGGAACTACTGGGTAGAGTATGTTTTAGTAGGCATAGCAGAGCTTATCGCTGTTGCTGCTTATGCTCAATATTGGTTCCCAAACATTGCCACTTGGAAAACATCGTTAGTCTTTTTTATACTCATCAACGCTATAAACTTAGCAACAGTAAAAGCTTATGGAGAAATAGAGTTTTGGTTCTCTTCTATTAAAGTGTTTACCATCTGTGCTATGATTTTAGCTGGCAGTTACCTACTATTTTTTAATCCTTCGCTAGTACCGGGTGCCAGCATTAAAAATTTATGGTTGCCAGCAACTGTGGGCCCGCATGCTTTTGATACGTTTTTCAGCGGGTTTTTTGCTAAAGGGTTTATTGGGTTTATGATGGCTTTCCCTATGATCATTTTTGCTTTTGACGGTGTAGAACTTATAGGCTTAACAGCTGCAGAAACAGAAAACCCTCAAAAGACTATACCTAAAGCTGTAAACCAAGTTGTGTTTCGCATTTTAATCTTTTATGTCGGGTCTCTAACAGTACTACTTTCTTTATATCACTGGAGCAACTTGAGTGTTTCTGATAGCCCCTTTGTTTTGATTTTTGACAAAATCGGGTTTAAGTATATAGCTTGGACTCTAAATTTTATTGTTCTTACTGCTGCCCTTTCTGTTTACAATAGCTGTATTTATTGTAACAGCCGTATGCTTTATGGACTTGCTTTACAAAACAATGCTCCTGCTATTTTATCTAAAACTAACAAACGAGGTATTCCCTCTAACGCAATTTTGATGTCAGGAGTGTTAACGTTTTTGGTTGTACCTTTAAACTATTTTATTCCTAACTGGATTAACGCATTTGAAATAGTTATAAGTTTTACTGTTATATGTATAATAATTAATTGGAGTATTATCGCTATATCTCATTTAATGTACAGAAAAAAAAAGAATGCAAAAAATGTTCAAACACTATTTCCATCACCATTTTATCCTTACTCAAACTATGTGGTATTACTTTTCCTTGCTCTTGTGCTAGTAACAATGGCAACACCACAGTTCGGTATGATAAAGCAAGTGATGGTACTACCCATTTGGGTGCTTGTTGTATATATCGGGTACAAAATTCTAAAAACATAAAAGAGGTTATTTACTGGAAAACTCACAAAAAGTGCATTTAAAACGTAAACTTTCAAGTAGGCATATACAATATATTTCTCTTGGAACAACAGTAGGCACAGGGTTATTTTTAGGTGCAGAAAGAACAATTTCTGTAGCAGGCCCGTCACTTATTTTGGCATATTTATTTACTGGTATTGTAGTGTTTTTTCTTATGCGCCAACTTGGGGAAATGGTCACCAACGAGCCTGTCGCTGGCTCGTTGGGCTATTTTTCTAATAAATATTGGGGCAAGTTTCCTGGGTTTCTTGCAGGGTGGAACTATTGGATAGAATATGTACTTTCTGGTATTGTAGAGCTTACAGCTGTTGCTGCATATACTCAATATTGGTTTCCAAATTTAGCTACGTGGAAAACAGCGTTATTATTTTTTGTTTTAGTTAACGCAGTAAATCTTACAACAGTAAAAGTCTATGGGGAAGTTGAGTTTTGGCTTTCTTCCATTAAAATTATTGCAGTTTGTACAATCATCTTAACTGGAGGATACTTACTTATTTTTGACCCTCATTTAGTAGCTGGCTCTACCATAAAAAATTTATGGCAAGCACCTACAATCGGGCCAAACGCTGGCAATCTTTTGTATAGTGGATTTTTCCCTCACGGGATCATGGGGTTCATAATGGCTTTCCCTATCATTATTTTTGCTTTTGATGGAATAGACCTTCTCGGTCTTTCTGCAGCAGAAGCCCAAGACCCTAGAAGAGACATTCCTAAAGCCGTACACCAAGTTGTGTTTCGTATTATGATTTTTTATGTTGGTTCTTTTTTAGTTTTATTATCTTTATGCCATTGGAGCAGTTTATCTGTATCAGAAAGTCCTTTTGTTTTAATTTTTGACATGATAGGATTTAAGTATGTTGCTTGGGCTTTAAATTTTGTTGTCCTTACTGCTGCTCTTTCTGTTTATAATGGTTGTATATATAGCAATAGCCGTATGCTTTACGGCCTTGCCATGCAAAAACAAGCTCCTAAAATTTTTACAAAAACCAATAAACGTGGTGTTCCATCAGCTGCAATTTTATTTTCTGGAGCTTTAACGTTTTTAGTTATACCTCTAAATTACTTTTTGCCTAACTGGGCAGAAGCTTTTGAAATTGTCGTAGCTTTTTCTGTTGTAGGAATCATCTTAAATTGGGGGATTATGACTATAGCTCACTTAAAATTTAGACAGTATAAAAGCATTCACCATAAAAGCATACTATTTAAAGCTCCTCTATACCCTTATTCTAACTATATTTCTTTAGCATTTCTTTCTGCAATATTAATTACAATGGCTTTACCGCAATTTGGTATGTTTAAGCAAGTGATTACTCTTCCACTTTATGTACTTGCAATATATATATATTATAAAGTCTTCCAATCTAGGAGCTAATAAAACACAAATGGAACAAGTTCAAAAAAGTCATTTGAAACGCAAACTTAAAAACAGGCATATACAGTTTATATCTCTTGGAGGAGCAGTAGGCACAGGATTATTTTTAGGGGCAGGAGGCGCTATTTTTGCTGCTGGACCTTCTGTTCTTTTAGGCTACTTGATCTC
>JAISBM010000023.1 GCA_031266185.1 Endomicrobium sp.
AAAGAAGTTTTTGGAGGCATAATATTTTTTGACGATAGAAATAAAGCCTATGAGTTTGTCAAAAGAATAAAAAGCATATCTAAAAGAGCAAAATCTGAAAATCTAAAAAATTCAATCAACGCTATGTCTTTGGAATATTTTGATAAAAACGCATTATTTTTAATAAAGGACGATTATCCAATTATACCAGAAAATGCTGAAGCGGGTATTATGTTTGAACAAGATGTTTATGAAGGCAATTCTGATATCTTAATGGAGCAATGGATTAAAGAAATTGAAGACAACGGCATAAATTTGGAAAAAGTCTGGTTTGCTTCAAACCTTTCTGAGATGGAAAGGTTTAGAGTTTTTAGGCATAAGATTCCCGAAAAGGTAAACGAAATTGTTAAAAAGAATAAGATTCCTAAGGTGGGTACTGATTTTGCTGTCCCAGATGGCAAACTTTCTACAATAATTGATTTTTGCGAACAAGAATTTAAAAATGCAGGAGTTCTTAATTTAACATTTGGACATATAGGTGAAAATCACTTGCATGCCAATATAGTTGCTACTAATGAGTGCGAATACGAAGAATGCAGAAAAATGTATATACGTATTGCTCAAAAAGTTGTTGAACTTGGTGGAACGGTTTCTGCTGAACACGGTATAGGGAAATTAAGGCATGCTTTTCTAGCAAAAATGCTAGGAGAAGAAGGTTTTAAAGAACTAGCACAATTTAAAAAAAGCCTTGATACAAACGGAATTCTTGGCGTTGATAATATATTCCCTAAGAAGTATTTAATTTAAAACCTGAGTTTATGAAAAGTTCTTCTTTTTGAGCTTTTTCACTCTTAAAATCCTTCCTTTTTACTCTATCCTATAAAGTCAGGTAGTAAAGATAAAATATTTAAATTTTTCAGCTCCATTATAGTAGCTAGTGATAATAAAGAAAGAGAAGGAATATAAATAATTGTTAAAATGTTGTAATATATACTTGATTTTTTGCAAACTGTTTCTTAAAATACTTTCCATATGGCTTCCTCTAAGATGATTACAAAATGGGAGCCTATTAAAGGAAAGGAGGGTTTAAGCTATGGTACAAAAAAAAGCAGGAACGGTAGCATTGATCTTTGTTGTTTCGTCTTTCCTAATGTTTGCAGTAGGAATGGTGTTAGTACCGCAGGCAGATGGATGCGAACCTACAGCGAAATTGACAAGCGACCAACAAGACTCAAGAATTGACCCCACTCCAATCATTACAACTCCTGCCGCAACACCTACAGCGGTAATTACCAATACTCTACCTCCGCTTCATACTACTGTATCACCAAGTGTAGTGGATAGTTCAGCGACTGAAGTTGAAGAAACTCAGATTATTGCAGCAACATTTGCTGCAACGCCTAGCGCAACAGTGGTGAAAGCAATAAGTAGTTTAGCGGCTGAAGTTGAAGAAACCCAAATTATTGCAACAACCCTTGCTGCAACACCTGCGCCAACGCAGACCTTAGTACCCACCAATCACAACGAACAGAGTGAGCATGATGACCTCTAACTAAGAGAATTATAAAATGTTGCTAGCAGCTTAGAGAAATTGAAATGCGTTTTTAAGATTACTATAATTACAGACAACTTGATTTACCTCAGGTTGTCTGTTTTTTATCTAGCAAGATAAATCCATTCTATTATTTTTGGTGCGGAGGTTTTTAAAATGCCCATTGACATAGATTATCTTAACAAACAAATCATGCAAGAAAGCGTTTTTGTCTCAAAACTTTTAAATGAAATTTCAATCGTTCTTGTGGGGCAAAAGTATGTGCTTGAAAGAATGATAATAGGTCTTCTTTCAGATGGTCATATTCTTCTTGAAGGGCTTCCGGGTCTAGCAAAAACTCTTGCTGTGAAAAGTTTAGCGTCAGCTATAAAAGCAGACTATAAAAGAATACAATTCACACCAGATTTACTTCCAGCCGATATTGTCGGTACATTAATTTACAATCCTCAAAATGGCAGTTTTGCCGTAAAAAAAGGTCCTGTTTTTACAAATATAGTGTTAGCTGACGAAATTAACCGCGCACCTGCTAAAGTTCAAAGCGCTCTGCTTGAAGCTATGCAGGAAAAACAGGTTACAATCGGCGATGCGACATACGAGCTTCCCAATCCTTTTTTGGTTATGGCTACACAAAACCCTATAGAGCAGGAAGGGACATATCCTCTTCCAGAAGCTCAGGTTGACAGATTTATGCTTAATCTTAAAGTTTCTTATCCAAGCAAATCTGACGAGAAGATTATATTGGAAAGAATGACGCATACGCCGCCTAAAATAAAATCTGTTATAACTTTGGAAGATGTTAAAAGGGCAAAAGATTTAACAGAACAGATTTATGTTGACGATAAAGTTAAGAATTATATAGTAGATATAATTTTTGCTTCAAGAAATCCAGATGATTATGGGCTAAAAGGTTTAAAAAATATGATTTCTTACGGAGCTTCGCCAAGAGCTACAATAAATTTGACCCTTGCGGCTAAGGCTTATGCTTTTTTGCAGGGCAGAGGATATGTTATACCAGAAGATATAAAAACAATAGGACATGATGTTTTAAGACACAGGATACTTATAACTTACGAAGCTGAAGCTGATTCAGTATCTTCTGACGATATAATAGACAAAATTTTTGGCGGCATTGAAGTTCCATAAAAATGTGGAATTTATTTGTTTTAAAATTGCCCTATAGGATACCATGCATATGTTGGACAAAGATATATTAAAAAAACAAATACGGCAACTTGAGATAAGATCAAACAAACTCGTCAATGAAATTTTTGCCGGACAATATCAGAGTGTTTTTAAAGGACAAGGAATAGAATTTGCTGAAGTTAGGGAATACCAAATCGGCGATGATTTTAGAAGCATTGACCGAAATGTTACCGCAAGGCACGGAAAACCTTTTATAAAGCTGTTTGCCGAAGAAAGAGAATTAACGGTAATCTTTCTTATAGACATTTCTGCTTCTCAGAATTTTAGCAGCTCTGATAAATTAAAATCTGAAGTCGCCGCTGAAGTGTCCGCTCTTCTTGCATTTTCTTCTTTAAAAAATAATGACAGAATAGGTATGCTTTCTTTTACTGATCAGATAGAAAAGATCATTAAACCTCGCAAAGGGAAAAACAATATTTTAAGAATTATAAACGAAATATTAAGTTCAAACCCTAAAGGTGTTAAAACTTCAATTTCAACAGCATTAAGAGCTATAAATGAAATATGGACTAGAAAAGCTATTGTTTTTTTGATCTCAGATTTTCAAGATGAGGGTTATGAAAAGGATTTGACTGTAACGGCAAAAAGACATGATTTGATTTGTATAAGAATAGAAGATGAAAGAGAAGCTAATATTCCAAATATAGGGCTGATTGAAATAAAAGATCCAGAAACAAATGAAACGATATTAGCAGATTCTTCAGCTTTAGCAGAATCTTTTAAACTGAAAGCTTTAGATTTTAAAAACAAGACAGATAGAATATTTAAAAAAGCAGAAGTAGGTGTAATTAATTTAAATACTAAAGACTCTTATGTAAAGCCTATCATAAGATTTTTCAAAGAAAGAGAAATGAGAGCAGGTTTAAGATAAATGTCCAAAGTTAAATTTTTTATCTTTTGTGGATCGGTCGTCATAAATTGCTGCATGTTCCTATATGCGCAAGAAGTTGTAACGGTATCGTTAAGCAAAGATAAAGCCTATGTTGGCGATATAGTTGAATTTATTGTGAAAGCAGACCTCCCAAAAAATACTCAAATATCTGCAGTCCAGAATTTTAAATTAGATGATTTTGAAATTTTAAGCACTAATATTAAACGCTTGCCTTCTGATAATAGCAGCTATGAGTTGAAATTTAAAATTTCCTCATATAAAACTGGAAATTTAATAATAAAACCTTTAACAGTGTTTTATATAAATCCTGACGGAACAAATAATTTATTTTTTACTCCTGAAAAAAGTATAGATATACAAAGCCTTATAGCAGACCCTAAAAGTGCGGATATAAAGGATATAAAAAGTTTAAAAGAATTAAAGATAAAAGGCGGGTTTACTGTTTTAATTGTTGTTGTGTTGTTTTTTGTTGTAATGTTGATGATATATATTTTAAAAGATATTAAAGAAGAAAGAAAAAAAGCAAAAATTATTATTCTTGATGAAAGAACGCTAGCTTTAAACAGCTTAAATGATTTATATCAAAACAGAACAAACCTAACTACTAGAGATTTTTATTACAAAATGTCTGAGATTTTAAGAACATATATTTCCAAGCAATACAAATTTGACGCTATGGAAATGACTACATCAGAATTTTTTGAAAAAACAAAAGAGTTTTTACCTGCGGAAGTAAACGTCAACGAATTTAAGAATTATTTAAAAGTTTTTAACCTTGCAAGATATGCTGATTTTACACCAAATGAAAAAGAAATAGAAGATAATTATATCTTTACGAAAAAACTTCTGGAGTTAATATGAGGTTTGCAAGTCCATTATACCTTTTTATGTTTTTTGCACTTTTGGCTGCTGTATTTTTATATATAAATTTTTGGGATAAAAAATTTTTTAATCCTGCTGTAATCTTTTCGCAGGCTAAATTGCTAAGACTAAAGGATTCGCAGTTAAAAGAAAAACTTTTTAAACTTTTAAATATTTTAAAATATATTGCAATACTTTTAATTATTATTGCTCTTGCAAGACCTCAAAAAGGAAATGTTTATGAGCAGTCAAATGATCAAGGCATAGATATAATAATGGCGTTGGACACTTCCACAAGTATGAGATCTTTAGATTTTAGACCGCTAAACAGGATGGAAGCGGCAAAAAAGGTTACGCAGGATTTTATAAAAGAAAGAAAATATGACAAAATCGGGCTTGTTGTTTTTGCAGGGCTTGCTTTTACGCAGTGTCCTTTGACTACTGACAAAGATTCTCTTGCTGAATTTGTAAATAATATACAGATCGGTGACACGGGAATGGACGGTACCGCTATAGGCTCTGCAATAATGACTTCAGTTAACAGACTAAAAGACAGCGAGGCTAAAAGCAAAATTATAATTCTTGTAACAGATGGAAATAACAATACTGGAGAAATTGATCCAATAACGGCTTCGCAAATAGCTAGAGAATTCAATATAAAAATATACGCAGTAGGCGTGGGTAGTCCCGAAGGAGCGATTTATGAAGTTGACGATCCATTCTTTGGAAAAAGAGAAGTCCGAGTTACTCAAGAGGCTATTAACGAAAATGCATTGAGAGAAATCGCTAAAAATACAGGTGGAGAATATTTTAGAGCGCAAGATACAAAATCTTTTGAAAATATTATGAAGCAAATAGATAAATTAGAAAAGTATGAGATTAAAGTTGCGCAATTTACAAATTATAACGAGCTTTATAAATACTTCTTAATACCTGCGTTTATTTTATTCCTGCTTATCATAATTTTGGAAAATACCTATTTGAGAAAAAATCCTTAATGCTTTCATAACAATTAATTTGTTGTTTCCAAATACGATACGAATAGTTTAGTTTAGGAGTGCTTATGTCAACAGAAAAATTAGTGAAGTGGAGCAAAGAGTCTAAAGAATTTTTTGAAAAAGCAGAAGACAACAGCATAGTTTTAGATATTTTTATATCTTATTCTTGTGCAAGCCAAACAGGTGAGGGCTTTGAAGAGCTAGTAAACACAATAAATAGTGAAAAAATTAAAAGAAAAGTGAAAAAAGTAGTTATAACAGATACATCTTACCTTTATAGACACATGATTCCAAAGTTTTCTATATATTCAGATTCCAAGATGCCAACAGAATGGTTTTTAATTAATAAGGATTCAATAAACAAATTAAAATGTAATTATGAAGTTAAGTCTTGGGCAAATGAAATTAAAACAGATGCATTTTCAAAATGGTTTAAACAAATAATGATTGATTATAATGGTTATGAAAATGGAAATAGCTCGGGGGGGCGCGAATTTAGAGATCTTGTTATTGCAGAAGCAGCTGTGGCATCTTATAAAGGGAAGAAAGATCTTAAAAATTGTGTGGATTTTATGCTTGAGGAATGTGCACATGCCTGTGCCACATTCACTGAGACCATAAATTTAGTTTATCCAATGAAAATTTCCTTACCTGTACTAAAATTGGCTGAAAGATACAATATGCATATTAACCATTTAAAGTACAGAGCTTCCCCACAAACTCAAAATAGTCCTGATCATGTTTCTATTGATTTTGAAGGGATAGATAAAGAAGTCGTATTGTTCATGAAAGAAAAAGTTTCAAATGTAAACTTTTTTGTTATGGATAAATATGGTAATCATATATATAAAAATTATGCATATGAACAACTTATTGGAAATAC
>JAISBM010000006.1 GCA_031266185.1 Endomicrobium sp.
CTGGACTTTTAGAGTCACTTGACACAAAAACAGTTAGTTTGCTAATTTGTTTAAATGTTTGTTGCGATTGCTCTAGTAACGCAGATAAGAGTCTAAACTAGACCACCCAAGCTATTTCGCAGGTATTGATCTAGTTTAGTATCTTATCGGAGTTGCCTCAAAGAACGGCATATGAGCAATAAATATTTAATATTGCAAAAATGCTATAATCTCGAATATAAATTTGCAGGAGGCGAAGTTTATAAAATGAAATTTAGTGAAGAGAGTATAGGTTTGCCATTAGTGCATAAAGGTAAAGTTAGAAATA
Source organism: Endomicrobium sp. (assembly GCA_031266185.1). Lineage (GTDB taxonomy): Bacteria > Elusimicrobiota > Endomicrobiia > Endomicrobiales > Endomicrobiaceae > Endomicrobiellum > Endomicrobiellum africanum. The sequence goes on from JAISBM010000006.1 coordinate 308, forward strand.
TTTATGATTTGGGACATGGCTATTTAATAGTTGCCACGGACAGAATTTCTGCTTTTGATCATGTTATTCCAACAAGTATTCCTGGCAAAGGTAAAATTTTACATAAATTGTCTATGTTCTGGTTTAATTTTATTGGAGATATAGTCCCAAATCACATTATTACAGGGGACTTTAGCAATTTTCCGGCATCACTGCAACGATATGGATATTTAAAAGATAGATCTATGATTGTAAAAAAAGTAAAAAGAATAGATGTGGAATGTATAGTGCGAGGTTATCTTGCAGGGTCAGGCTGGAAAGAGTATAAAGAGTCGCAAACTGTTTGTGGTATAAAGTTGCCATATGGGTTGAAAGAATCTTCAAAAATTCCAGAGCCTATATTTACGCCTTCTAGCAAAGAAGAGAGTGGTAAGCATGACGAAAATATTTCTTTTGAAGAGACAGTGAAAAGATTGGGCAGTCAAACAGCTAAAGAGTTAAAAGATATTTCTTTAGCACTGTATAAAAAGGTAAGCGGGTATGCACTTCCAAAAGGGATAATTCTTGCAGATACAAAACTTGAATTTGGTTTTTATGATGACAAATTAATTTTGATAGATGAAATTTTTACACCTGACTCTTCAAGGTTTTGGGAAGTAAACGTTTATAAAGAAGGGAAACCTCAAGACAGTTTAGATAAACAATACGTTAGAGACTATCTTGAAAGTATAAGTTGGGATAAGTCTTCTCCTGCGCCAACACTTCCAAAGGATGTTGTGGATAAAACTCTTGTTAGATATATCAGCGCTTATGAAAAGTTGACAGGGAGACCTTTTTAATGTTTGGTATAGAAATTTTTACAAAAACTAAGTATAAAGATTCACGAGGAGAACATGTGCTGTCTGATATAAATTCATCAGGCGTTAGTAAAGGTGTAAAAAAAGTAAAATATTGTAGTTTGTATATTGTAGATGGCAATTTGTCTTTAAACGAAATTAGAATGATAGCTTCTTGTTTGTTAAGCGACAATATAACAGAAGGTTATAAAATAACAAAATATGGTAGTAAAAATTCCAAGTCTTACTTAAATAACATTTTTGTTTCTAAAGCTATGATAGAAGTTGTATATAAAAAAGGTGTTACAGATACAGTTTCAAGTAGTGTTGTTAAAGCAGTTAAAGATTTAGGCATAAACAAAGATATAAAAGTTAAAACAGGGCATAGGTATTATTTAAGTGGAAAACTTTCAAAGACGATTTTAGACACTATAGCTTGTAAGTTGCTTTCGAATACTTTAATTCAAGAATATAAAATAAAGAGTGTAAAATGAAATCTGTGGTAGATTGTAATGTTGTGGAAATTTTAAATTTATCAGATAAACAGTTGGTAAGTTTAAGTAAAAAGAATGTTTTATCTTTATCTCTTGCAGAAATGAAGGCTGTACAAGAATATTTTAAAAAACTTAAACGTAATCCGACCGACGTTGAAATGGAAACGATAGCTCAAACTTGGAGTGAACATTGTAAACATAAAACGCTTACAGGTATAATAGAATACATTCAAATTAAAAACGGTAAAAAGACAAAAAAAACGTACAACAGTTTGTTAAAAGAAACCATTTTTAAAGCTACTGTGGAATTAAACAAAAAGTGGTGTTTGTCTGTTTTTAAGGATAATGCAGGTATTATAGACTTTGATTTGAAAAATGGTGTGGCGTTTAAAGTAGAAACACATAATCATCCTTCAGCTTTAGAACCTTACGGTGGATCTGCAACAGGGATTGGTGGTGTTGTAAGGGATATCTTAGGGGTTGGGCTTGGCGCAAAACCTTTAGCTAATACAGACGTTTTTTGTTTTGGGGATCCGACTACAAAACCTTCAAAAGTGCCAAAAGGTGTACATCATCCTAAAAGAATAATTAAAGGTGTTGTGTCTGGCGTTAGAGATTATGGTAATAGAATGGGGATTCCAACTGTAAATGGGTCTGTTTATTTTGACCATGATTATATGGCAAATCCTCTTGTTTTTTGTGGAACAATGGGCGTAATACCTAAAAATAAGATAGAAAAAAAAGTAAGTCCTGGCGACTTAATTTTAGTTGTTGGTGGTAGAACTGGCAGAGATGGCATACATGGGGCTACATTTTCTTCTGTACAATTAGACCAGGGTTCTGATGTTAGTGCAGTACAAATAGGTAACCCTATAGTAGAAAAGAAAGTTTTGGACACAATGTTAAGCGCTAGAGATCTAAATCTCTATAGAGCTGTTACAGACTGTGGTGCAGGCGGACTGTCTAGTGCTATAGGTGAACTTGGCCAAAAAACAGGAGCTGTTGTTTGTTTAGATAAAGTGCCTTTAAAATATGACGGTCTTTATCCATGGGAAATTTGGATTTCTGAAGCTCAAGAGAGGATGGTTTTTGCTGTACCGCCAAAAAACAAGAAAAAGATAGTAGAAATATTTAAAAAAGAAAATGTTGAAGCTGTTTTTATTGGTCAATTTACAAAAGATAAAAAACTTGTGCTTAAATATGACAAAAATACAGTTGCAAATATAGATATGTCTTTTTTGCATGACGGTATTCCAAAACCTACAAGGAAAGCAGAATGCAAAATCAAAGAAGAAAAGTTACAAAAAACTGTTAAATTGACATCTTCTGAACTTTTAATGGTTTTAAAAAAGTCACTTGCTGACTTAAATGTTTGTTCTAAAGAATGGATTATAAGACAATATGACCACGAAGTTTTAGGTCAAACCATTATAAAACCTTTACAAGGCAACAATATTGAAATTTCAGGTCCTGGCGACGCCGCAGTTATTTTCCCTTATGCTGTAATCAAAGGCACAAAAAAAGGAATAGTTTTATCTAATGGATTAAACCCATCGTATGGCAAAATAAATACTTATAAAATGGCAGCCTCTGCTATAGAGGAAGCTTTAAGAAATGCTGTTTGTGTTGGTGGCAATATAGAAAAATTAGCAATTTTAGATAACTTTTGTTGGGGAAACCCAAACAAGCCAGAAATTTTAGGCAGTTTAGTTTGCAGCGCAAATGCGTGTTATGAAATGTCTAAAGCGTTTAGTGTACCTTTTATATCTGGCAAAGATAGTTTACATAACGAGTATTCTATAGGTGACAAAAAACTTTCTATATCCCCCGTTCTGCTTATTTCTGCAGTTGGTGTTATAGAGAATGTAGCAAATACTATTACAATGCCTTTTAAAAATAGTGGAAATAAAGTTTACATTTTAGGTATAACAAGGAACGAATTAGGAGGGTCTGTTATTTCTAAAATAAAAAATATAAAAGATGGAATAGTCCCTAATGTTTATCCAAAAGAATCTGTTCCAATAATGAAAGGCATATATAAAGCTATAGGTAAAGGTTTAATAGAGTCTTGCCATGACGCTTCTGAAGGTGGTCTTGCGGTTGCTGTAAGTGAGATGTCTTTTTCTTCAGGTTATGGTGTGAATATAAATATTGACTATATCAAAACTGCTGACACTATGTCAGCAGCTGAAATTTTATTTTCCGAGTCTAATGGTAGGTTTGTAGTTGAAGTAGCTCCTAATAATGAAAATAGATTTAAAAAAATTTTTAAAGGGTTAAGCGTTTCAGAAGTAGGTTGTGTAAGTGACAATAAATTCGTAATATTTGAAAGTCAAAAAGAAAAAGTAAAATTTAAAGAAAAATTAATAAATCTTATAAACAGCTGGAAAAATACAATCAGCTGGTAAATAAATGTAAAAGTTTAAAGACAATTGGACTTTTAGAGTCAGCGCTGACACATAAACAGTTAGTTTGGTCTTGTTGGAGTTACCTCAAAGAGCGGCTTATGAGCAATAAACATTTAAGTCTTTCTTGTCTTATTATTTTGCAAGTTTGCTAATTTGATTGAATGTTTATTTGCGATTGCTCTTAGTAGCGTAGATAAGGTTCTATACTAGACTGACATCAAGTCACATAAATGTTAATACGTTTAAGTTTATGGTATTATTAGAGTTGTTAATAGTAAATTGTTTAGGACATAAATATGAAAAAGGTAAAAGTACTTATTTTAAGAACAGCAGGCACAAATTGTGATTTAGAAACTCAAAATGCATTTGAACTTTGTGGGGCATCTGTTGAACGTCTACATATAAACTTTTTAGTAAATAATAAAAATAAGATTTTAGATTACGATATTTTAGCTTTTCCAGGAGGCTTTTCATATGGGGATGATATAGCTTCAGGGAAAATACTTGCTAATGAAATTAAAAATAAGCTCGGAAGTCAAGTTAAAAAATTTGCTTTAAGTAGCAGGCCAATTATTGGCATATGTAACGGATTTCAGGTGTTGGTTAAAATGGGTCTTTTGCCTGAATCTGAGCTTTGTGATCAAAAGTCTACACTTTCTTATAACGATTCAAATAAATTTGAATGTCGTTGGGTTTATTTAAAAACAGAACAAAAATCAAGCTGTATTTGGACAAAGAACCTTCCTTCGGTTATAAATTTGCCTGTAGCGCACAGCGAAGGCAAATTTATTCCAAAAGACAAAGAACTTCTTTCAAAATTGAATAAAGGCAATCAAGTTGTGTTTAGGTATTCTACAAAAGATGGTAAAGAACCAAAGTACCCTTTATGTCCAAACGGGTCAGCTGAAAATATAGCCGGTATTTGTAATAAAAAAGGAAACATTTTTGGTCTTATGCCACATCCTGAAAGATACATTTTTCCGTTACAACATCCTCGTAGAGAAAGTTCTGGTAGTGAATATGGTTGGGGTAAAATAATATTTCAAAATGCTGTTAACGCTGTAAAATAATAAGGAAATTATAATTTTTAGTGGTTTGCTTTTTTAAAGGATTAGTGTAGGGCTTTAGTATATAAAACAGTAACTTTTACATGCATAAACTTCTAAAAGAACTTGCTTTATAAAAAATTTTAGAATACATTTAGTTGACATGAAATGTAGTGTATGGTAAAATTGTTCTATGAATATATTGAACTATATTAATCAAAAAGCAAAAAAAAGGTTTACTATACTTTTTGTTTCTTATGATAACAAGTCGCCTTTTAAGATTAATATTTCATTTGCGTTTGTGGGTATATTCATTTTTTTGTGGACAGCTACAACAACATTTGCAGGATATGTAGTAGTTAAACATTTTGACTATATAAAAGCAAAAACTGAAATTAAAGTAATGCAAGTAAAACTTCTCCTGTTTACAAATCAGCTAAACAAAACTAAAAGTATATTAGAAAAATTGCAATCAAATGATGAAAAAATCCGCGCACTCCTTTCGCTAAACACAAGGAAATCTGTAATGGAAGAAGGTCTTGCTCCGATGCTTGGTAAAGGTGGCCCTGCTTTTACACAAATAAATATGTTCTCGTCAATTTTGTCTGGAAGTTTAGACAAGATTGATTATGCAGACTTGTTGTTTCAGAGTAATGTCTTGTATGAACAGCATAGGTTTATGTCTCAAAGTCAAGATGAGGTAATTTCTCATATTTATAAACAAAAATCTCTTTTTTTGGCAACGCCATGTGGTTGGCCTTGTGAAGGTAGCATATCTTCTGTTTATGGTTTCAGGTCACATCCTATTTTTGGTACACAAGATTTTCATTCAGGTATAGATATAGCTAACGTTGCTTTTACGCCTATAATGTGTACTGCTGACGGCAAAATCGTTTTTTCAGGAAAAAGGACTGGTTATGGCAATGTTATAGTTATAGATCATGGGCACAGCTATAGAACTGTTTATGCTCATTTAGCTAAAAAGCTTGTAAAAGTTGGCGAATATGTTGTAAGAGGTCAGCTTATTGCAAAAATGGGTAATACAGGTTCTTCAACTGGCCCTCACTTGCATTACGAAGTTCATTTTAAAGGTAAAAGTGTAAACCCAAAACCATATTTAACAGATTATTTTTCTAATAATTATTGAAAAAAGGTAAATAACATGTCTAAAAAACAACCCAAAAATTTACTGGAATCTGTTGAGAGTCTTGTAGGTGAAAATGCTATTGTTGAAGGTACAATAACCACGGATAAAGTTATTAGGATTGACGGTAAAATTACAGGTAATATTAACGCTTTTGGCGTTGTTGTTGGCCAAAAAGCAGAAATTGTTGGTGATATAGAAACTAAGAATATAATAATTAGCGGACTTGTAAAAGGCAACATAAACGCATCTGAGACAATAGAGGTTTTGCCTCAAGCAAATATATTTGGCGATATTAAGGCAAATATATTGTCTATTGCTCAAGGTGCATGTTTTTATGGCAAGTCTGCAATGACAATAAAAGAGAACAGTGGCGGAGATAAAAAAGAATGATGAATTTCTTTAGAAAGTATGTGCGTACAATTTTTATTATAACAATTGTTGCTTTTGTTGGGGTAATTGTTTTTAGTGCTGCAGTAAACTTTTTTGGGTCAAATGACTATGCCGTGAAAATAAATGGAAAAAGAGTCCCTTTACGTATATATATGTTTGTTTATGAAAATGCTGTAGAATCTTATCAAAGAGCATCAGGCAACTATCTTTCAGATAATGAAAAACAACAAGTAAAAAATAATATATTACAAGCTTTAATTCAAGATGAAATATTTTATCAACAGTCAAAACTTTATTGTATTTCTGTCACAGATGAAGAATTAAACTTAGACTTGCAAAGTTCTTTGCAGTTTAAAGAAAATGGAGTTTTTAGTCCTGTAAAATATATATCTTTTTTAAGAGATTTAGGGATGAGACCTAAAGAGTACGAATGTTTGAGAAAAAAACAAATTGCAAGTGTTAAATTGAAAATGTTGCTTGCGTCTTCTGTTAAAGTTTGGAATTATGAGATAGACTCTATTGCTAAAGAGAATATTAAAACCACAAAAGAAGAAGTGTTCAATGCAAAAATTAATGTAATGTTAAATGAGTGGTATCAACAAGTAATAAAGAATTCTAAAATAGTAAGTAAGGATATTGTTTTTAAATAAAAGGCTTTTTATAAATATTATTTTTGTTATAGCAAACCTTCTTATGTGATCATTAATATTCTCACAAGCTAACAAACTCGTAAATAAATTTTCTCTTTTTGTTTAAAGCCGGTCAATACACAAACCCGTTTTGTGAGTTTGATTTGACGTGTGTTTTATGATAAAATTATACCCAGATAGCACAAATGTTGGAACATATAATGGCAAACAAAGATTTATTATCAATTTACGATTTATCAAATAAAGAAATAAAAGATTTACTTAAAAAAGCGTTTGAGCTAAAAAGTAAAAAGAAATACTTAGATATTTTTAGAGGTAAATCTTTAGGAATTATGTTTGAAAAACCATCAACAAGGACCATGGTGTCTTTTGCTGTGGCTATGGCACAACTTGGCGGTACACCAATATTTTTAACTGCAGAAAAGATGCAGTGCTCCAGGGGCGAGTCTATATACGACACATCAAAAGTTTTGTCTAAGTATTTAAACGGTCTTATGATAAGAGCATTTAAACATGAAGATATTCTAGAATTTTCTAAGCATTGCTCTATCCCTGTAATAAATGGCTTAACAGATTACGAACATCCTTGCCAAATTTTAGCTGACATAATGACCGTCATAGAACTTTTTAAGACAAAAACCGTAGAATCTTTAAAAAAGATTAAAATTGTTTATATTGGAGACGCCAACAATATTGCAAATTCTTTAATTGCAATTTCTGCAACTTTAGGGTTGGACTTAACTGTAATTTCCCCTTCACAATATCAAGTTAAAAATGAAATTTTAAATCAAGCTTTACAATATGCACCTAAAACAAGAGCCGAAATTAAAGTAACAAGCGATGTGAATGCTGCCAAAAATGCAGATGTAATATATACTGATGTTTGGACTTCTATGGGTTTTGAGTCCGAAAAAGCCAAAAGAAAAAAAATGTTTACACCATATCAAGTAAATTCTGAATTGCTTAAAATAGCTTCTTCAAAGTGTATAGTTCTGCATTGTTTGCCAGCCTTAAGAGGCGAAGAGATAACTTCAGATATTATGGAAAAGTACGAAAATTCTATATTTACTCAAGCGGAAAATAGGCTTTATGCCCAAAAAGCGGTACTATTGCACTTTATCAAGTAAAAGAATCATTCTTGCTTCTTGTTCTCCTAGAAGGATTTCATTGTTAAAGCAATGGGGTCTTTCTTTTTTAGTTATACCTAGCAATACAAACGAAACTTCTTACTTAAAAAAACCGTCTTTTATAGTAAAAGAGCTTGCTTTAAGAAAAGCAAACTCTATTGCAAAACAATATAAAAATAGTGTTGTTTTAGCTGCAGATACCATCGTTGTTTTAAATGGGCAAGTTACTGGAAAACCTAAAGATAAAAAAGAATCTAAAAAAATAATAAAAGAATTAAATGGAAGTATTCATAAGGTTTATACTGGTGTTGCTATAGTTGAAGGAGACAGTAGAGACGTGTTTTATGATGTATCCAGGGTTAAAATGAAAAAATTGCCACAAAAAAATTTAAAACAACTTTTTGGAAAACATATGGACAAAGCAGCTTCTTATGCAATACAAGATACTCAAGATGATTTTGTAGAAAAAATTTACGGTGATTATTATACAGTAGTAGGGTTACCTTATATAAAGCTTACACAAGAACTAAAAAAATTTAATATATATTTAAAACCTGCTTACATACCTAAAAGACTATATCCACCCAAATGACATTACTTATCCTAAAATTTAAAGTTTTTTAAGCAAAGTTGTTGAAGATACCTTGATTTTAAATGTAAAATTTATGTAAATTTTTAGAGTGTTTGTTTAATTGACAACAGTACTTTTAAATTATAAAATGAAAAATATGGGAGATTTTGAAATTTTATCTTTAAAAGTTAAAAAAGCTCTAGAGAAGTTAAAAAAACTTGACACTGAAAACCGTAGGTTAAGGTTAGAACTTGATTATTTAAAAAAAGAAAACGAAGAAAATAAAAGGAAAATAAGTCAATATATTGTATTGAAAAGAAATTCGCAAGAAGTAATTTCTAGAGTTGAACGTATTATAAAAAAGATTGACACAGTAAAGGTTTTGTAGCTATGGCAACAACCCGCGAAAGAATTATGGGTAGAGATATAGAGCTGAGTATAGATGATATAGATGAATTAAGTTTTAATAGAATAGTTGATTTTGTGAATGAACAATGGATGCAAGTGAGAAACGAAAACATTAAAGTTCCCGACACTCAGAAAATTGCAGCGCTAACTGCTGTAAAAATCGCAGCAGAGTTGCTTAAATTAAAGGATTTACAAGAAAGTATTTCAAATAATTATGAAAAGAAAATCAAAGATATTATTAAACAGTTAGATGAACACGATTACAGTAATTGAAATATTTTACATTTAATCTGCAGTGTTGGTGATGTTTTAGTTTTGTTTATTCCTACAAGTCTACTTTAGGAGAACAACAGTTGAGCGTATGCTCGAGGGCTTATGCCACTGTATCTCACTTTAAAAAAAGAAGGCTTTAAACAGATTAAAACTAACGGCTCTGCGGGTTTTTTATTTATGGAACAAACAGATTTTTTAAAAAACGAGGACAAAAGTAAACATAAACCTTTAGCTTTAAGGATGGCTCCAAAAGATTTAGAAAGTTTTATGGGGCAAAGTGGTATTGTTGGCGAAAGTAAATTGCTTAGACGTTTAATAGAATCTGATAGTTTAAGATCTGTGATTTTTTTTGGTCCCCCTGGCAGCGGTAAAAGTGCTTTAACTAGAATTATAGCTTCAAAAACTAAAGCGTATTTCCAAGAAGCAAATGCAGTGACAATAGGTATTGCAGATATTAGAAAAATAATAGATTCTGCAAAGGCACGGTTAGAAACCACTGGCAAAAAAACTATATTAATGCTAGATGAAATCCATCACTTTAATCGTTCTCAGCAGGATGCTTTGCTGCCGGATGTGGAAAGAGGGGTTGTAATATTAATAGGAATAACAACGGAAAACCCGTTTTTTTATATAAATGCTGCTATTATTTCAAGAAGTACAGTTTTTGAGTTTTTTACTTTAAATGATGAAGCTCTTTTAAAAATAATGGAATCTGCTTTAACAGATAAAGAGAATGGACTTGGTAATTATAATGTCAAAATATCAGATGAAGCCAAAAAGCACTTAATTACAAACTCTAACGGCGATGCAAGAAAGTTGTTAAATGCTTTAGAGATAGGAGTAGTTTCTACAAAGACAGATGCTAATGGTGTTAGAGTTTTTGATATTTTTGTAGCGCAAGAATCTTTGCAAAAAAGAGCTATAGTTTATGACAAAAGTTCTGATGCTCATTATGATCATGTTTCTGCATTTATAAAGTCTATGCGAGGCAGTGATCCAGATGCTAGTGTTTATTGGTTAGCAAAGATGCTTTTGGCTGGCGAAGATCCTCGTTTTATAGCAAGAAGAATAATCATTTGTGCTTCAGAAGATGTAGGTATGGCAGATCCAAGAGCACTAATGTTTGCTGTTTCTGCTTTAGAGGCTGTTAAATTTGTTGGCATGCCAGAGGCAAGAATTATTTTGTCTCAGGCAGCAATTTATGTAGCGACAGCACCTAAATCTAACTCTGCTTATCTTGCTATAGAAAAAGCTTTAAGTGAAGTTAAAAATGGCAAAAATAGGCAAGTGCCAAACCATTTAAAAGATGCAACTCTTGACGGAGAAAAATTAGGGCATGGTAAAGGGTATAAATATCCTCACGATTTTAAATATCATTATGTGGAACAGAATTATTTCCCAAATCCTGTAGAACTTTATGTTCCATCAAAAGAGGGGTATGAGGGCAAACTTCGTGAACATTTGTTTAAACTTAAGGAAAAAGCAAATAAGAGCTAAGTTTTTAACTTTAAGAGATAACCAAGATTTTAAAGATTTACAAGGTTATAGTATGGAAATAGCTTGCAAGGCTAGAAAGCTTTCCTTATATAAAAAAGCAAAAACTGTCATGGCTTATTTGTCTTGTGGGAGTGAAGTGTCAACAGATTGTTTAGTAAATTTTGCTTTTCAAGATAAAAAAGAAGTATATGTTGCTGCTATAACAGACGTTAAAAATTCAAAGATGCAAGCTGTAAGAATTTTAAAACTTGAAAATGCAAACCAACTTGTTTGTGGTATAAGACAACCTAAAACAGACAAGAGTGATTTTGTGGGCAAAGATTCTATAGATTTAATTTTTGTGCCAGGCGTTGTTTTTAGTAAGCAAGGCTCCAGAATTGGTTATGGGAAAGGGTTTTATGATAGATGGTTGCAAGATGTCGATTGTGCAAAAACTGTAGGCCTTGCATACGATTTCCAAATTGTCAAAGAAGTTCCCAGTGTAGAATATGATTTGCCTCTTGGGTGTATAGTTACAGAAAAAAGAGTTATAAAAGTTTTAGATAATTGAGGAGTTTTATATGTGGATAGTTATTATTGCATTGCTTTCCTTAGTCTTAGGTTATGTTTTACGTTTAATATATGCCAAAGTTAATGCAAGTTCTGCAGAACAGGTTTCAGAAAGAATTATAAAAGAAGCTAAAATGATAGCTGAAACAAAAACTAAAGAGGCTCTTTTAGAAGCTAAAGTTATTGTTGATAAGGAAAGGAAAGACTTTGATCAAGAGATAAAAGAAAGGAAACAATCTATCCAAAATATGGAAAATAGGCTTGGCCACCGTGAGGAAAGCTTATATAAAAAAATTGACGCAGTTGAAAAAAGAGAGAAAGAGTTGCTCGGTAAAGAAAAAGATATTTTTTCAAAAGAACAATCTTTAACTTCAAAGGTTGCAGAAATAGAGAGAATAAAAGAAGAAGAAAAAGCAGTTTTAGAAAAAATTTCCGGGTTTACAAGAGAAGAAGCCAAAAAGTTGCTTATGAGTAAGATGGAACAAGAAGCCAAGCAAGATGCTGCCATTTTGGCACAAAGACTGGAACAAGAAGTTAGAGAAAATGTCGATAAAAAGTCTAAAGAAATTTTATCTGTGGCAATACAGCGTGTAGCTGCAGATCATGCCGCAGATATTACAACGTCTACAGTACAAATTTCAAACGATGAGATAAAAGGAAGAGTTATTGGTAGAGAAGGGAGAAATATTAGAGCTTTTGAGCAAGCTACAGGTGTAGATTTAATAGTAGACGACACTCCAGAAGCTATAACAGTTTCTGCTTTTGATGGAGTTAGAAGGCAAATAGCAAAAATAGCTTTAGAAAGGCTTATCGCAGATGGTAGAATTCACCCTGCAAGAATAGAAGAAGTTGTTGATAAAGTCAGGAGAGAAATGGACCAACACTTAAAAGAGGTTGGAGAACAAGCTGCAATTGACGGTGGTGTCCCGGGCTTAAATATAGAAATTGTTAAACTTCTTGGCAAACTACAATACAGAACGTCTTATGGGCAAAACCAGCTTCAACATACTTTAGAAGTTACATGGCTTGCAGGTGCTATAGCTGGAGAGTTAGGTCTTGATGTAATGTTTTGCAAAAAGGCTGCTCTTCTTCACGATTTAGGCAAAGCTGTAGATCATGAAGTTGAAGGTACTCATCACCAAATTTCAGCAGATATAGCTAAGAAATATGGCGAATCGTCAAAAATGATAAATGCAATTTTATCTCACCATGAAGGTATAGAAGCTCCTGCAAGTCCTGAAGCTTTTGTAATAGCTGCAGCTGACGCAATTTCTGCTGCAAGACCAGGCGCAAGAAGGGAATCTATAGAACATTATTTAAAGCGTCTTGAAAAGCTTGAAAAAGTTGCAAAGGAGTTTCAGGGAGTTTCTTTGGCTTATGCCATACAGGCTGGAAGAGAAGTTAGAATACTTGTAGAACCAGAAAATGTAAACGATGCTCAAGCTCAAGTGTTAGCTCATGATATAGCTAAAAAAGTTGAGCAAGAACTAGAATATCCAGGACAAATTAAAATAACAGTAATAAGAGAAATACGCGCACAAGATATAGCCAAATAAATTTTGAAATGTTTAAAGGTTTCCATCGTTCAACCAAAGGCGGGAACCTTCAAGATACCCACAATCGCAATCTGCATCAAACTTTAATATCAGTTTTTTCATTTCTTATTTAATTAACATTATATGTATTTTTTGATAGAATTATTATTAATATTTTCCTTGTTTATATCGTATAAGGAGTTAGTTTATGAACTTAGATTTGTCTTCATTTAATAAAGCTATTAAAAGTCTTAAAGAAGCGGCTGTGGAATTTAATAAAGATAAAACAAATGTCTTTGTAAAAGATTCTATTATACAAAGATTTGAATACACTTACGAGCTGTCGCATAAAACTTTAAAACGTTTTTTAGAAAAATCTCAATTTAGTAGTCAAAATATAGATGAAATGTCATTTGCTGACATAGTGCGCACTGCAAATGAAAAAGGCCTTTTGCTTAACGATCTTGAAAAGTGGGCAATATATAGACAAAAACGCAATGTAACAAGTCATACTTACAATGAGATTAAAGCAGATGAAGTGATTTCAATAGTTCCTGATTTTTTAGAAGAAGTTGAGTTTTTGTTAAAAAAACTTATTGAAAAATCTAAAAATTTATGAAATTTAATATAGAGTCACGACATCTAAGTTTAGTGTGCAAAATTTTAAATGAAAATTTAAAAAGTTCAAATGCATCTATTTATGTTTTTGGTTCAAGGGTAACTGGGGTTACAAAAAAATATTCTGATTTAGATTTAGCTATAGATTATTCTGGACAAAAAATTCCATTTGAGCTATATACAAAACTATCTACTGCTTTTGAAAAATCACTTTTGCCATATAAAGTTGATATTGTTGATTTAAATTCAATTTCAGAACAATTTAGAAAAATTATTAATGATGATTTAACTATTTTAGATTACTAGCCATATTTTTCATTACTTAATTTAGTTTAAAATTTTAATTAAAATCAGACTTTGCATACCTATAAGCATATACCTCTCTTTGAGGTAACATAGCAAAGATACTAAACTCATATTTGCATTTAAGTAAATTTGATATAATATTTACGATAAATTTATAGATAAACATGTATGAAACCAGAACTAAATGAAAGTTTTAATAACAGGCAAGATCGTTTAATATACACAGTTTCTCAAATAAGCAACGAAATCAAGTTTATTTTAGAAGATTCGTATCCTGCTGTTTGGGTAAGAGGAGAAATATCTAATTTTAAGATTTATAGTTCTGGGCATACGTACTTTAATATAAAAGACTCAAGCAGCCAGATAAGAGCTGTAATGTTTAAAAAAGCAAGCGTTGGTTTAGGTTTTGGGCCGAAAAATGGTGATGGAGTGTTAATTTTTGGCAGGATAAGTACTTATTTGAAAAGTGGTGATTATCAAATAATTGTAAATCGTATGGAACAGTATGGTCAAGGGTTGCTGTATGATGCGTATGAAAAGCTAAAAAGTAAGCTAGCAAAAGAAGGCCTTTTTGATCAAGAGCATAAGAAGAAAATCCCAGACATTGTTAATAAAATAGGCATTGTAACTTCTAAAGACGGTGCAGCTTTGTACGACATTTTAAAAGTAATAAATAGTTTAAATGTTAACGTCGATGTGTTAATATACCCTGCAAGAGTGCAAGGAGAACAAGCAGAAAAAGAAATTATCAGAGCTATAGAATATTTAAATATTCATCGTAAGGATTTAGACGTCTTGTTTGTAAGTAGAGGTGGTGGACAACTAGAAGATTTGTTAGCGTTTAATAGTGAGGATGTTGCAAGGTCTATTTTTAGATCTAAAATACCAACAATTTCTTGTGTGGGTCACGAAGTAGATTTTACTATAGCAGATTTTGTTGCAGACTTAAGAGCTCCAACTCCGTCTGCAGCAGCAGAAATTGTTTTAAGGAAAAAAATAGAACTTCAAAAACGATTAGCATTTTTAAAAACAGAGCTCTGCAATGTTATGGATAATACTTTGTCAAACTGTAGGCAATATTTAACTAAACTCAAAAATTCAAAAGCTTTAACTAGACCTCAAGATTTGTACAAAGAAAAAATAGACCATATTAATGAAGTGTCTAGCAAACTTCTAAAAAATATCGAAAGGATTGTTTATTATAAAACAGAAAAATTAGAAGATGTTAGTCATAAATTGCAAATTTTGTCTCCGTACAATGTTTTTAAAAGAGGTTTTGCTATTTGTTTTGACGAAAAAAATAAAGTTGTTAAGAGCGCAAAAGATGTCGATATCGGGCAACAAATAAAAGTGCAGTTGTGTGTTGGCAACTTGTATGCACAGGTGAAAAAATATGACTAAAAAACAGTCTCGTTTAGACTTTGAAAAATCTTTAAATAGACTTGAGGAGATAATTTCTGAAATAGAAAACACTTCTTTGGATTTGGATAAGGCTTTAGAATTATTTAAAGAAGGCAATATCCTTGTAAAAATGTGTTCTTTAAAACTTGATGAAGCAAAGAAAAAAGTTGAAATTATAACTTCTTTGGGAGTAGAGGAGTTTAAGGAGTAAAGTTTTGAAAAATATAAATATAAAAACATATTTATTAAAAAAGGCAGAATACATAAATATGTCTTTAAAAAAGTTTTTACCTAAAGACAAATCTATTATATCTCAAAGTATGCGTTATAGTGTTTTGGCTGGTGGTAAAAGACTCCGCCCTATTTTAGTTGTTTTAACAGCAGAGCTTTTTGGAGTTAAGGCTAAAGATGTAATGCCAGCTGCTTGTGCTGTTGAGTATTTACACACATATTCTTTAGTGCACGACGATTTGCCAGCTATGGATAATGATGACTTGCGTAGAGGGATGCCTACAAACCATAAAAAGTTTGGAGAAGCGTCTGCAATTTTATGTGGAGATGCTCTCCTTACAGAAGCTTTTAACTTAATAACGAAATCTAAAAGTAAAGCAGAATATATTGCACAGGGTGTACAAATCCTTTCGACTTATAGTGGTTATAAAGGTATGATTGCCGGTCAAGCCGAGGAAACAGGTAAGTGGAACGAACAAAACAAAGTTTTTTTATATAAAAAATTAAAATTTATACAAACTCAAAAAACAGCAGCTTTAATAATAGCAAGCTTAAAAATAGGAGCGGTTTTAGCTGGGGCAGATAATAAGAGTATAAAAGTGCTTGAGTCTTACGGTTTTAATATAGGTATTGCTTTTCAAATAGTAGATGATATTTTAGATGTGTGCGCTGACAAACAGTTTTTAGGTAAAAAAGGGAGTGATGTGGATAATGATAAGCTTACAGCATTGTCTTTGTATGGTAAAGATTTAGCACAAAAGAAGGTTGATTGGCATATCAAAAAGGCAAAAAAAGCAGTGTCAATATTTGGCCAAAAAGCAGAAATATTTAACTTGCTTGCTGGCTATATTGCAAGCAGGTCTTATTAGTTAACAAACTTATTGTTTTTGTTGTTATGGAACTGAAGCTGGAGATACAGTGAAAATATTAGAAACTATAAACAGTCCACAAGATTTAAAAAAAGTAAATAAGGAAAACCTTTCTACTTTAGTCTTAGAAATTAGAGAAGAGATAATAAACACTATTTCAAAGAATGGTGGTCATTTAGCTTCAAGCTTAGGTATTGTAGATTTAACAGTAGCAATACACTATGTTTTTGATTCTCCTAAAGACAAAATAATATGGGATGTTGGTCATCAAGCTTATGCTCATAAAATTATTACAGGAAGAAGAGAGAAGTTTAAAACTATAAGGATACATAATGGGTTAAGTGGGTTTCCAAAAATGGAAGAATCTTGCCATGATGCTTTTGGTGTTGGTCATGCTTCAACTTCAATTTCGGCAGCTTTAGGTTTTGCTGTGTCAAGAGATTTGAAAAATGAGGCAAACAAAGTTGTTGCAGTTATTGGTGATGGTTCTATGACGGGCGGACTTGCTTTTGAAGGCTTACAAAATGCAGGACATTTAAAAAAGGACATGCTTGTAATATTGAACGATAACGAAATGTTTATTTCTCAAAAAGTTGGTGCTGTTGCAGGCTATTTTGCAAAACTTTTAACAGCTGGAATGGCTAGGAAGTTTGAGGAAAAAGTTATAAAGACAGTAAGCAGATTTCACGGTTTTGGAGCATCTTTTAGAAAACTAATAAAAAGGGTAAAAGTAATGCTTTTTCCGGGTATGCTTTTTGAAGAAATGGGCTTTACGTATGTGGGTCCAGTGCAAGGTCATAATATAGATAATTTGATAGTTATTTTGGAAAATATAAAGGATATGAAGGGCCCTGTGCTTTTGCACGTAGTAACAAAGAAAGGCAAAGGTTATTCCCCTGCGGAAAATAATCCTATAAAATTTCATGGTGTTGGGAACTTTAATATTCAGACAGGGACAACTGAAAAAAAACAAACAGTTACGTATACAAAAGTTTTTTCAGACACTTTAGTTAAATTGGCACAAAATGACGAAAAAGTTGCAGCAATAACTGCTGCTATGCCTGAAGGTACTGGTTTAGATAAATTTGCAAAAAAGTTTCCTGAAAGATATTTTGATGTTGGTATTGCAGAAGGGCATGCTGTGACATTTGCAGCTGCAATGGCTGCAGCTGGGTTAAAGCCTGTATGTGCAATATATTCAACTTTTATGCAAAGAGCAATAGATAATATAATACACGATGTTGCTTTGCAAAAGTTGCCGGTAGTTTTTGCTTTAGATCGTGCAGGCCTTGTTGGCGAAGATGGAGGCACACATCATGGAGCTTTTGACTTATCGTATCTAAACTATATACCAAATCTTATAATAATGTCGCCTTCAGATGAAAATGAATTGCAGCATATGTTAAAGACATCTTTGAATTCATGTAAACCGTGCGTGATAAGATATCCAAGGGGTGAAGGTCTTGGCGTAAATCTAGATAAATCACTGCATGTGCTTCAAATAGGTAAAGGTGTTACTTTAAGAGAGGGGGAAGATATTTGTCTTCTTGCTATAGGCAACCATGTAGCAACTTGTATGCAAGCAGCAGAACTTCTAGCAATTAAAAATATAAAAGCTAGTGTTGTCAATATGAGATTTTTAAAACCTTTAGATGTTAAACTTGTAAAAAAAATTTTCTTAAAAGTGAAAAAGTTTATTACTGTTGAAGAAAATTCGTTAATAGGTGGGTTTGGAGAAATTGTTAAATCTGTTCTTTGCGGTAGTGGAGTCCTTGTGGAATGTTTAGGTCTTCCTGACAAGTTTATAGAACATGGCAATTTAAAAATTTTAAGAAATAAGTATGGGCTTACTGCAGAAAATATAGCTCAAAAAGCTTTACAAATGTTTTAAAATGAAAAAGAGTAAAAACAAAGAACGTTTAGACATTGTTATGCTTAAAAAAGGTATGTCTGAAACTCGCACTAAAGCTCAGAGCTTTATAATGGCTGGCAATGTTTTTGTTAATGGAGAAGTTGAATATAGGCCAGGTGCTTTAGTTGATGAAAATGTCTTAATAGAAGTGAAGAATATAAACCCATACGTTTCTAGGGGCGGTTTAAAACTAGAATCTGCTTTAAATGCTTTAAGTATTTCTGTAAAAGGGTATATTTGTTTAGATATAGGTGCTTCAACAGGTGGTTTTACAGATTGTATGCTTCAAAAGGGAGCAAGTAAGGTTTATGCGGCAGATGTTGGGTCTGGGCAACTGCACTACAAATTGAGAAATGACAATCGTGTTATAAATGTAGAAAATGTTAATTTTAGATATTTTGATATTTCAGTTTTGAAAGACCAAATAGATTTTGCAACAATAGATGTTTCTTTCATATCTTTAGATAAAATTTTGCCTATAGCTTATAAAAGTGTTAAGGAAAAAGGATTTGTTTTAGCTATGATAAAACCTCAATTTGAGTTAACTAGTGTAGAAGTAAAGAAAGGTGTTGTAAGAGACGAAAATTTAAGACAAAAAGCGATAAGTAAAATTAAACAAGTTGCATTGGATTTAAATTTTAAAATTATTTCTGAAGCAGATTCTGGCCTTAAAGGACCAAAGGGAAACTTAGAACACTTTGTGCTATTGCAAAAATAGGAGCAGTAATTAACATGAAAAAACTTAATATGCTTTTAAATAGGGTGGAAAAACAAAAACCTTTACTTAAAAAATTATATGAGGTAAAAAATATAGGTATTTTTGGTTCTTATTCAAGCAGATGTTGAAGTTTTGTGGAAAACTGCTAAATATGATGTTGCTTATATTAAGTTTGAATTTGAAAAAATTTTAAAGAATATAAAAAAATATAAAATTTGAAGAAGGAAAAATGGCAGATTATAATCATTCTAAAGTAGAAAAAAAATGGCAAGAGATATGGTCAAAAACTAAAGTTTTTGAGACTAAAGAGGATTTAAACAAAGAGAAATATTATTGTTTAGAAATGCTTCCTTATCCATCTGGACACTTGCATATGGGCCATGTTAGAAATTATAGTATTGGAGATGTGTGTGCACGTTTTAATAGAATGAAAGGAAAAAATGTTTTATATCCTATGGGCTGGGACGCTTTTGGGCTACCTGCAGAAAATGCTGCTATAAAGAATGAAATTCATCCTGCAAAATGGACTAAACAAAATATTTCACGTATGAAAGAGCAATTAAAAGCTTTAGGGTTTTCTTATGATTGGAGCAGGGAAATTGCAACGTGTGATCCAGAGTATTATAAGTGGACTCAATGGCTTTTTATAAAAATGTGGGAGAAAGGCTTAGTTTTTAGAAAAAGTGCTAATGTTAATTGGTGTCCATCTTGCAAAACTGTGCTTGCAAACGAACAAGCTTTAAATGGTATGTGTTGGAGATGTAATAGCCAGACAGAACATAAAGATTTAGAACAGTGGTTTATAAAAATTACAGCTTATGCTGATGAGCTTTTAGAGGGGCATAAACATCTTGAAGGTTGGCCAGAGCAAGTTTTGTTAATGCAGAAAAACTGGATAGGCAAATCTTGTGGGGCAGAAATAGACTTTTCGATAGCTGGTACAGATAAAAAGCTAAAAATATTTACAACAAGGCCAGACACTATTTTTGGTGTAACTTTTATGGTTATTGCTCCAGAACATGAACTTATTAATGAGACGAAATCTCAAATTGTAAATTATGATAAAGTATTAGAATATGTGCTTGCTAGTAGTAGAAAGTCAAATATAGAAAGGTCTTCAAGTAAAGAAAAGACAGGTATAAGATTAGAAGGTGTTAATGCAATAAACCCAGCTACAGGAAAAGAAATTCCTATTTTTACAGCAGACTATGTTTTAACTGGGTACGGTACTGGAGCGATTATGGCTGTTCCTGCTCATGATCAGAGAGATTGGGATTTTGCTAAAAAATACAATGTTCCCATTATAGAAGTCATTAAGGGTGACAATTCTGATGTTAATAATTGTGCTTATGAAGGTGAAGGTAATCTTGTAAGCTCAGGCCAATTTAATGATATAAAATCTACAGAAGCTTTTGATAGAATTATGCAATGGGTACAGGAACAAGGTTTTGGCAAACAAGCAGTTAACTACAAGTTAAAAGATTGGCTTATATCCAGGCAAAGATATTGGGGAACACCCATACCTATGGTTTATTGTAAAGATTGTGGGATTGTGACTGTCCCTGAAAAAGATTTGCCTGTATTGTTGCCAGAAGATGTTAAATTTACAGGTGAAGGAGAGACCCCGTTAAAAGCCAGCAAAGCTTTTGTGCATGTAAAATGCCCAAAATGTGGTAAAGATGCACAAAGAGAAACAGATACGATGGACACTTTTGTTGACTCTTCATGGTACTATGCAAGGTACTGCGATGTCCACAATAACGACGCTATTTTTGATAGTTCGAAGTTAAATTATTGGATGCCTGTAAATCAGTATATAGGTGGCATAGAACATGCATGTATGCATTTAATATATGCAAGGTTTTGGTATAAGTTTGTGAGAGATTTGGGTATTGTAAAATATGACGAACCGTTTACAAATCTTTTAACTCAAGGAATGGTTACATTGAGTGGAAGTGCAATGTCTAAATCAAAAGGTAATATTATAAGTCCTGACGAAATAATTCCAAAATATGGAGCAGATACTTTAAGACTTTTTATTCTTTTTGCTGCGCCTGTTGAAAAACAACTTGATTGGTCTTCGGATGGCATTGAAGGGTGTTGGAGATTTGTAAACAGAGTGTGGCGTCTTTTTGATATTGTAAATACTAAATCTGTTGAAGTTGCTTGTCAAAAAGATAAAGACAGTTTATTAAAATTAATGCATCAAACTATTAAGAAAGTTACTTGTGATATTGAAGAAAAACTTCAACTGAACACCGCAATTTCTTTTATTATGGAACTTGTAAATGCCTTATATGTTTATAAATACCATTCAAATGATGAAGGCTTATCTTTGAAAGTATATGAAACTGTAATTCTTTTAATGGCACCTTTTACTCCGCACCTTTGTGAAGAATTATGGCAAAAGTTATGGCACAGCAACTCCGTATCAATACATGCGTGGCCTATTTTTGATGAAAATATGATAAAAGAGTCTTATGTAGAGATTCCTGTACAAATAAACGGAAAACTAAAAGGAAAAATAACAGTACCAATAGATGCACAAGAAGTTGAGGTTAAAAATATTATAAACACAGACAACAAAATTATGTTGCATTTAGAAGGCAAGCAAATGTTAAAGTTTTTATATATTAAAAATGAGATAGTCACAATAGTAGTTAAAAATTTATAAGTTTTATATCAAAATGTATAGTTAAGTAATCTTGGAGGCAGTGTGAAAAAAGTTATATTAAGTGTTTGTGTGCTTTTTATGTGTTGTGTGTTTTTCACATCTTGTGCGTCTTATACTCCTGCAGGTCAAATAATTCCAGAACATATTAAAAATATATACGTTCAACCGGTTATTAATGCTACAAATCAGTTTGGTATAGAAGGTAGTTTTACAAACTATATAACAGACGAATTTATAATGGACGGTCGTTTGTCAGTGGTAAACTCTTCTAAAGAAGCTGATGCAGTTATTATAGTTACAATCAAAAGGTATATTTTAGAACCGTTAACATACGATGTAAATGGTGTGGTAGAACAATACAAACTTTGGGTGATAGTTAGCGCGTCTTTAGTGGATAAAGATAATAATGTAAGCCTTTGGACAGAACCAAATTTAGAAGGTATACAAATTTATAGAGATACAACAAGAAGACAATCTGGTGACTCTTTTGGTGATGGTATGACAGAAGAAGAAGCAAGACAGATTATATGGACAAAAGTGTCTAGAAATATTATAAGACGTGTTGTCAAAGGATTCGGGGCGGTTACAAGTATTTCATCAAAAAAGGTCCCTGCTTAATGGCTATTTTAAAAATAGCAGACTTTAATAAAATAATATCTTCACAAAAAATAGCTCCTGTATATTTGTTTGCTGGGGAAGAAACTTATCTTGTAGATGCTTGTCTTAAGTCAGTAGATAAAATTGTCAACGCAGATAGTTTAAATAGAGAGATCTTTTACGCATCAGAAAGTTCTGCGCAAGATATTTTAAATGCACTTCAAACATTACCTTTTTTAGGTGAAAAAAGGTTGATTATTGTTAAAGGGGCAAATAAAATGAAAGCTTCTGATGCTGAGCAACTTTCAGATTATTTGTTAAACATTACAGAAACTTCAATATTAGTTTTGCTTTATAATGATAATTATAAAAAAGAAATGATTGCTAAAAGAAAAGAGTTAATCAATAATTGCTTGTCTTCAAAAAGCTGTGTGTCAGTAGATTGTAGAAAACTTTACGAAAATGAAGTTAAAGAGTTTATAAAAAAAGAGTTTAATTTTAGAAAAAAAAGTATTTCTCATGACACTATTTTAAAAATACTTGATAATAATGGTACAGATTTATTAAGCATTACAAGCGAAGTAGAAAAAATATGTTTGTTTGTTGGCGAAAGTAAAAAAGAAGTTAATCAAGAGGATTTAGATTTAATTAGCGGTTATACAAAAGAATTAAATATATATTCTCTTTCATCTTGCATAGAGTCAAAGGATTTAAAAAAGGCTTTATTTATATTAGATAAACTTCTAACTAAGGGGGAAGAGCCTGTTATGGTTTTGTTTGCTATTTCTTCTTCTATAAGAAAAATGCTTAATGCAAAAAGTATGCTAGAAGAACATTCAATGTCAGCTCCACAAGTAGCATTAAATCTTAAAATTCACAGTTTTTATAGTAGTGCTTTTTTTGCAAATTTAAAAAAACATAGTGTTGATAAACTAAAAGAAACATTAAAGAAAATTTTAGAAGCTGATATTGCAATTAAAACAGGTTCCCTAGACACATCTTTTGCTTTAGAAAAAACTGTTATATATATGTGCACATAATCAAAGAAAATTGAAAGGAAACAACGTAGAGTTAGGACTAAGAGAATGTATTGGAGGACTTAGGTGTACACAAGGATATGGTGGCATAAAAGTGGCTTCGGTGGCCAATTAAAAGCATCTTATACATTTTAAATTATGTGATTGTAACTATTTATTATTTCTAAAAAGGCAAACAAGTGTCTAAAATAAAGGCATATGTACCAAATAAATTACCACTAAATCTTAATTTAACCAAATTAATACCGCTTATATCAAAAGCTAATATCGGATTAGGCAGATAGGAAGTAGTCCTGCTAATTATATATTTAAAGACTTGCTGAAAATTACGGAAAGATAATTTGTGGATAAAAAAACGCAAAAAAATATCCACAAATTGTTTTAATAGAGTTAAATTATAACTTGGTTTTATAAAAAACTACCCAGCTTGACCATTTAATTTTTCTCAAACATATATTTTTGAGCTATACAACATTATAAAAACAAACATTACAACAGATGCATACTTATTTTGTTGTAGTCTTTATGCTATAATTAGTTGCTTTAAGTATAACTTTTATTTGCGTTTATGTTGAACTTCAAAAGGTTAAGTTACGCAGAAAAGCTATACTTAAGTTTAATAAAAATACTATTAAATTTTAATAAATTAATATGTGGGGGTTAGATGGCAATAGATATTAATGCGTTAAATAGCAAAATTGCACAAGAAAGTGTGCTTGTTTCAAAGCTTTTAGATGAGATTTCCAATGTTGTGGTAGGGCAAAGATATGTTTTGGAAAAAATGTTAATAGGATTGTTTTCTGGAGGGCACCTTTTGCTTGAAGGGTTGCCTGGTCTTGCAAAAACGCTTGCAGTAAGAAGCCTTGCTCAGACTGTACATGCAGACTATAAAAGAATACAGTTTACTCCAGATTTATTACCGTCAGATATAGTTGGCACTTTAATATATAGTCTTCAAGGTGGGGATTTTTCTGTAAAGAAGGGGCCTGTATTTACAAATATAGTTCTTGCTGACGAAATAAACCGTGCACCTGCAAAAGTGCAAAGCGCTTTGCTGGAAGCTATGCAAGAACAACAAGTTACTATTGGGGAAAACACTTATTTTCTTCCAAAACCATTTTTAGTTATGGCTACACAAAATCCTATAGAACAGGAAGGCACCTATCCTTTGCCTGAAGCTCAGGTTGACAGGTTTATGCTTAAACTAAAAGTTTCATATCCTACAAAAGAAGAAGAAAAAATTATATTGGAAAGAATGACTCACACAATACCGCAAATAACTGCAGTTTTAAGTTTAGCAGATGTAGAGAGAATAAGAGGTTTAATAGAACAAATTTATGTCGATGAGAAAGTTAAAAGTTATATAGTAGACATTGTTTTTGCCTCTAGACAGTCCGAAGAATACGGACTTAAAGAATTAAAAAATTATATATCTTTTGGCGCTTCTCCTAGAGCGACTATAAACTTAACACTTGCAGCAAAAGTGTATGCATTTTTGCAAGGTAGAGGATATGTAATTCCGGAAGATATAAAGGAAATAGGGCATGATGTTTTAAGGCATAGAGTTCTTATTACCTATGAAGCAGAAGCTGACTCTGTTACTTCAGACGACATAATTACGAAAATCTTTTCAACTGTAGTAGTTCCTTGATCAAAGTCGGTTTTAAAACTTATCAAATTAGCAGGGTGCTGCCATTATGTTAGATAATATATTAGAAAAACAAATACGGCAACTTGAAATAAAGTCAAACAAACTTGTAAATGAAATTTTTGCAGGGCAATATCAAAGTATTTTCAAAGGGCAAGGTATAGAGTTTGCCGAGGTTAGAGAATACCAAATAGGTGATGATTTTAGAACTATTGATCGCAATGTTACAGCTCGCCAAGGCAAACCTTATATAAAACTTTTTTCTGAAGAAAGAGAACTTACAGTAATTTTTCTTATAGATGTATCTGCATCACAGAATTTCGGTAGCTTTAGTAAGCTAAAATCTGAAATTGCGGCTGAAGTTGCAGCCCTTCTTGCGTTTTCTGCTTTAAAAAATAATGACAGAGCAGGAATGTTATCTTTTACAGACAAAATAGAAAAAATTATCACACCTAAAAAAGGTAAAAATAATATTTTAAGAATCATAAACGAAATACTAAACTCTAAATCTAACGGAACAAAAACGTCCATATCTAAAGCGCTTAAAGCGCTTAATGGAATATGGCGTAAAAAAGCTGTTGTGTTTTTGATTTCAGATTTTCAAGATAAAGATTACAAAAGAGATTTAGCGATAACTTCTAAAAGGCACGATTTAATATGTGTAAAGATAGAAGATCCAAAAGAAGTTTCTCTCCCCAAATTGGGTCTCATAGAGATGGAAGATCCAGAAACCAAAGAAATTATAATGATAAATAGCAATGCAGTTTCTGAAAGTTTTAAGCAAAAAAATAAAGATTTTAACGAAGCAACAGACAAAATATTTAAAGAAGCTAATGTTAGTATAATAAGTTTGTATACGCACCAGGCTTATGTAAAGCCGTTGATAAAATTTTTTAAGGATAGACATTTACGTAAATCTATCGCTTAATGTTATATAGAGATAAAGGCAAAGATGAGAATACATTCAAAAATTGTTGGTTCAATTATATTTTCCTTTGTTTTTTGCGCAAATGTGTGTGCAAGAGAAGAAGTAAGTGCTAGTTTAAGTAAAAATGAAATTTATGTTGGAGACATTATAGATTTTACAGTAAAAGCAAAACTAGAACAAAATGCGCAAATAAGCGTAAATCAAGATTTTAGTTTTGAGGGTTTTGATATTTTAAATTTAGATATTGAGCATATTGTAGACAAAAAAAATGTTTACGAGTTAAAGTTTAAGCTTTTAGCTGACAAGGTAGGAGATGTTATTATAAATCCAAATGCAGTGTTTTTTATAAACGCTGATGGGACTAATAATTTGTTTTTTACTCCTAAAAAAAGTGTTGTGGTTAAAAGTATTTTAGGCCAGGACAACAACTATGATATAAAAGATATTAAAAAACTAAAAAAAATTAGATTAGGAACAATGTGTGTAGTATTAGTTTCCATGTTGATAATTCTGATTGGTTTAATTTTTTATTTGCTTGTTTGTAGCTATATAAACCGCCCAAAAGGTATGGTAGAAGATCCACAGCTAGAAGCATTAAGAGAGTTAAGTTTATTGTACGACACTAGAAGCAGTGCTGATGTAAAAGACTTTTACTATAAAATGTCAAAAATTTTGAGGACTTATATTTCAAAAAAATATAAGTTTTATGCTTTAGAAATGACAACTTCAGAATTTTTTAAAAAAATGAAACCATTACTACCTAGTACTATAAACGCGTTAGAATTTAAAAAATATTTATCAGTGTTTAACTTAGCAAGGTATGCTTCGTTTACTCCAAGTCAAACAGAAATAAAAAACAGTTATGATTTTACAAAGAACCTCTTGGAGATTTTATGAGATTTGCAAATCCAATATTTTTTGTGATTTTTTTGCCTTTATTAATATTGGTATATTTTTACGTTAATGTTTTTAAAACAAAATTGTTTAGAACACATATAGATTTTTCGCGAGTAAATTTTTTAAAAGAACTTTCAGTTTTTAATCTAAAAGCACGTCTTTATAAATTGTTGCAAGTTTTTAAGTATATAGCTTTAATTTTTGCCATTATAGCTTTAGCTAGACCTCAAGAAGGCAAGGTGTTTGAAGAAAGTAATGATCAAGGGATAGATATTGTTATGGCATTAGACACTTCTTCCAGCATGAGTTCTTTAGATTTCAAACCTCTTGATAGGATGGAAGCAGCAAAAAAAGTGACTTGCGATTTTATAAAAGAACGTAAATACGATAGGATTGGACTTGTAATTTTTTCAGGACTTGCTTTTACTCAATGCCCTTTAACTACAGATAAAACTTCATTAATAGAATTTGTGAAAAATATTAATATAGGTGATACTGGTTTGGATGGCACAGCAGTAGGGTCAGCTATAATGACATCAGTTAACAGGTTAAAAGACTCTAAAGTTAAAAGTAAAATTATAATTGTTGCTACAGACGGCAACAATAATACGGGAGAAATTGATCCTATAACCGCTTCAAAAATAGCTCAAAACTATAATATTAAAATTTATACTATTGGAGTTGGCAGTTTGGAAGGTGCCATTTACCAAATAAAAGATTCCTTCTTTGGAGTAAGAGAAGTTAGATCGTCACAAGATGCAATAAATGAAGATGTTTTAAAAGATATAGCAGCAAGTACTGGTGGAAAGTACTTTAGAGCTCAAGACACAAAATCTTTTGAGGATATTATGCAACAGATAAACAAACTTGAAAAATCTGAAATTAAAGTTACTCAGCATACATCCTACAACGAATTGTACAAGACTTTTTTGCTAATATCTTTGTGTTTATTGTTAATTACAGTTGTTTTAGAAAACACTTATTTACGAAAACTCCCATGATATGTATATGGGTATGCAGTGTAAATTATTGTGAGTTTTGTAGATGTTTATACCATAGTAAAATACAAAATTTTAATTGTTGGTTTGGATAAACCATCTTTACATAACAGATATTTGTTGTAGATATAACCCTATATCTATATGGGTTGATTTTTTTGTTTCAAAAAAAAGATGTATAATTTTGTATAGATATTAGGAATAAGAGAAAAGGGATATAAAATAGACGAGATTAGCGAGATTATTATATGATAGTAAAGTAATAAGAAAAAAGAAAAGAAGAAGGCAAAGAAAATGAAAAAGTTACCAGTAGGATTACAAACACTAGAAGATTTAAGAAGAAGGAATGGGATATACGTAGACAAGACAGAGCATATAGAGAAAATGGTAACAGAAGCTAGCAAATTTTACTTTTTATCTAGGCCGAGAAGATTTGGGAAGTCATTGTTATTAAATACGATAAAGGAGTTATTTAAGGGGAATAAGGAGATATTTGAAGGGTTGTATATATGGGATAAGTGGGATTGGAGTAAGAAATATCCAGTAATACATTTAGACTTTACAGAGCTTGCTTATGACACACCTGAGAAGTTAGAAGGATCTTTATTTGATTTTGTTAAAACAAGTACAAGACAGAACAATATAGAACTGCAAAACAGTCAACTAGAAACAATGTTTTCAGAGCTAATAGAGAAGATGCATAAGAGTAGAGGGGAGCAGGTAGTAATGCTGATAGATGAATATGATAAGCCAATGATAGACAGCTTAAACAAAGCAAAAGAAGTACATCAAGAAATAAAAGAAAGACTGCATAATTTTTATCAAGTAATAAAAGGTAGTGATGAACATATAAAGTTTATGTTTATGACAGGGGTATCAAGATTTACAGGATTATCAATATTTTCAGCATTGAATAATCTGAACGATATAACGATGAATAATAAGTATGCAAGTATATGTGGATATACACAAGAAGAGCTGGAATATAGTTTTAAAGAGCACATAGAAAGCACAGCAGAAAGTATGGGAATAAGTAAAGAAGAGTTGTTGAGAGAGATAAAATACTGGTACAATGGATATTCATGGGATGGGAAGGAGAGGGTATATAATCCATTTTCAACATTGAAATTCTTTGATAGCAAAAGATTTGAGGGATACTGGTTTGAAACAGGAACACCGACATTTTTGATAGAACAAGTAGAGAAGATGAAAGAGGTAGAATCATTGGTAGGGATGCAAAAGGTTAGTGCAGAAGTGTTAAAAGGGCCAGACAATGAAGAGATGGAACCGATATCATTGATGTTTCAAACGGGTTATTTAACGGTAAAGAAGGAAGAAATAGAAGAAAGAGAGTCAGTATACACGATAGATTTCCCGAATTATGAAGTAAAGAAAGCATTTATAACAAGGCTAGTAGCAGTATGTGCAAGGAAGAGTCA
>JAISBM010000028.1 GCA_031266185.1 Endomicrobium sp.
TTAATAACTCTTCTCCCTTTTTCCAAACATCACCAGCACCTAAAGTAAGTACTATATCTCCAAAAGAAAGACTTTTTGATAATGTTTTTATATCGACAAATTTGTCCGCTATAGACTTATTTTTTAAAAGACTATTTAAAACAAGTTCCGCATTTACACCATCTATAGCTTTCTCTCCAGCAGAATAAATATCTAAAACTTTAACTATATCTGCATACTTAAAACTTTTACCAAACTCATCAAAAAGATTTTTTGTTCTTGTGTATCTATGGGGCTGAAATAAAACTATCAGTTTTCTTTTTGGCCAAAAATGTTTAATAGCTTTTAATGTAGCTTCCACTTCAGTCGGATGGTGACCATAATCATCAATAACCATAATGCCATTTTTTTCACCTTTAATTTCTAAGCGTCTTCCAATCCCACCAAAACTACTTATAGCTGTAGTAATTAAAGCAAAAGGAATACCTAAGCGAACACCTACACCTATTGCAGCTAAAGAATTTAATACATTGTGCTCACCAGGAACCTTTATATACACATTGCCAAGTTTTTTATTCATATAAAAAACATCAAAACTTGTACACGTTTCTAAAACTTTTATATTTGTTGCCTTAATGTCAGGAGATCCCATGAGTCCGTAAGTTATGAATTTTCTTTTAATCTTACACATTATCTCCTTTATAGTATTATCATCAGAACATATAATTGCTGCACCGTAAAAAGGAACAGAATTAATATGCTTAATAAAAGCTTCTTTAAGAGCGTCCATACTACCATAATAATCTAAATGGTCATTATCTATGTTTGTTACCACCGTGAGCACAGGAGAAAGTTTTAAAAAAGAACCGTCAGATTCATCTGCTTCTACAACAATATAAGCCCCTTTACCAAGCCTTGCACTAGTATTAAGGTTTTTAAGCCTTCCACCTATAACTATTGTCGGGTCTAAGCCACCTTCAGATAGCACAAGAGACGTAAGTGATGTTGTTGTTGTTTTTCCATGAGTCCCAGCTATAGTTACTGCGTGTTTTAGCCTTGCAAGTTCTGCAAGCATTTCTACACGAGGTATAATTGGAATTTTATTTTTTAATGCTGCATCAACTTCTGGATTATTTCTATCTATTGCAGTAGATGTCACCACAACGTCAACACTAGTTACATTTTCTGCATTATGACGACCTATATAAACTTTTGCTCCAATTTCTTCAAGATGGTCTGTAATATTTGTCTTTTTTAAATCTGAACCAGAAACAATGTGTCCCAAATTTATAAGAACCTCGGCAATCCCAGACATGCCAGAACCACCAATACCAACAAAATGTATTTTATAGCAATCTTTTAACATCTACTTTTCCTTAAACTCAATGTAAATAGTGAGAAAAAAATAAAATTATTTTTTTATATATTCTGCACTAACAGTTGTAGTAAACCCACCTCTTGTTCCAAACTCCATATCTATAGACATTTCTTTAGGTTTTAATATACTTATCAAGTCACCTAAAATATTGTTTACTGCGCTCTCATGTACCATTCCAACCATTCTATAGGATTGTAAATACATTTTTAAGGACTTAAGTTCTATAACAGTCTTATTGGGAATATAATTTATAGCTATATATGCAAAATCAGGAAGACCAGTCCAAGGGCAAAGACAAGTAAATTCTTCAGATTCTATACAAACATTGATATTTTTCCCGACAAATTCATACGGTATAACTTCAAGTAAAGATGGCGTAACTTTGTCAAAGACCAATAGCTTATTTTCCATATAAACTCCTTAACTTTATCTTTATCAACATTTTATACTTTTGTATAAATTTATACAGAAAAATACGCCAACATTAATTAGTGTTGGCGTATTTTTTACAAAAGTTATTCAGTTTCAAAATCATCATAACCTGTAGCTTTCGCTTTCCATACAAAAGAGAGCAGTATAGCACCAACCAGTCCCAACAAAATCAATAAACCAAAAGAAGTCTTCCAACCAAACTTATCTGTAAGTAAACCAAGTAAAACACCAGTTATAATAGTACCACAATAGCCCCAAATACCAACAAGACCATTTGCTACTGCCGCAGCACGTTTTGTAGCTATGTTAGATACAGCAACAAGTATTAAAGACTGCGTTCCATAAATACAAAAACCAGCCGCTACCAAATATAGTAGAGAAACTAATACTGACGCGTCAATTGTGTTCCAAAATAAAAACATAAAAAAAGATGCAAGAGTTATAGCAATTGCACAAACACGAAGCCCTTTACCACTAAAATATTTATCCGTAATCCATCCACAAAAAATAATACCTATAACACCTGATATTTCAAAAGCTGCAACCATCCATCCTGCATGAACTAGATGCATACCTTTCCACTCTTTCAATATTGTCGGACCCCAATCTAGTATTGCAAATCTTAAAACATAAACAAACAAATTTGATACAGCAATAACCCAAACGTATGGATTTCTAAACACTTGCTTTTTTATAAATTGTCTATATTCTGCAGACGCCTCTTTTTTGTCTTGAGATCTTTTATAATTTTCACCAACTGCAATTTCAGGAAGCCCTACAGAACTCGGAGTATCATAAATAAGAAACCATAACACTATCGCAGTAACAATTGCAATAATGGAAGGAACAAAAAACACATACCTCCACCCTATAGTGGCTAAATACCCACCAGATAGTAGGATAGCTACAGCTCCAAAGCAATGTGATGTGTTCCACCACGACATTTTTGTTGCAAGCTCTTCAGGAACAATCCAATGAGGCAAAAGTCTAGCATTTGGAGGCCAACCCATTCCTTGAGCCCAACCATGAATAACCCATATTATACCCATAGCAAAAACTGTAGAACTAAAACCAAAGATAAAGTTACACACTGCACAAATAATAAGACCACAAGCAATAAAATTACGGGCCATAAATTTGTGAACAATAAAAGCATTTGCAAACCTTGATATGCCGTATACTATTCCGTGCAAAGTTAAAAATATGCCAAGCTGAGCTTTAGATATACCTAAATCTGTCTGCATTCCAGGCATAGCCATAGAGATACTTTTACGTATAGCAAAAAATACAGCATAAGCAGCCCAAGTTGATATCATAGTACGGATTTGCCAATACTTAAATTTCTTTGCTACTTCAGGTGATATTGATGGTGAAAACATTAACTTTCCCCCAAATCTAAATTTTAATAGCCACGTATCCATGGCATATCAATAATATCATTTTAATCTGATCATTTACATAAAAAAAACCAACAATTTGTGAATTTTTTGTAAATTTTATCTTGAATTAGCTTTCTAAAAGAGGTTGTAAAGTGAAATGTTTTAATTAAACTATAAAACGCCCTGAAGAGGAGTTGAACCTCCAACCTTATCCTTAGGACGGATCTGCTCTATCCAATTGAGCTATCAGGGCACAACAATAATTATATCACAAATATTAAAATTTACAGTAAAAATTACAAAAAAACCCAATGTATTTATGAAATAAACAGTTTTCCCCCCTTCTATATCCACTGAGATCTTCTTTCTACATTAAACCTCTTATCTGTAAGAGGAGAAAGTATAGTTTCTTTTTTACGCCTATCTTTGCCACTTCTACTATCAAGCTTAAGATTTTTAGCTTCTTCTGGACTAACAAAATTATATTTTGCAAGAATATCTTTTAATTTTTTAAAAGCCCTAAGTTCCAATTGTCTAACACGTTCTCTTGAAATATTAAAAATTTTCCCTATGCCATCTAAAGATACCACATCTATCCCACCAATTCCAAACCTCATACGAATAGTTTCTCTTTCTCTATCAGGTAAATCATTTAAAGCTATACTAATGTCCTCTCGAGTTCTTATAATTTCTGTAACAGATTCTGGCGATTTATCTAAAACATCAGAAATTGTATCCTTAAGCTGTATATTAGAATCTTCACATATAGGCGTTTCTAATGAACAAGTTCCATTAAACACAGATGAAAATCTCCTTAAATCATCAAGTTGCTTTTTATTTAACTTCAATTTTTTTGCCACTTCATTATCTGTTACTTCTCTGTTTAGCTGTCCTCTTAATATCAATTTTGCCTTTATCCAGCGATTCAAAACATGTGAAGGAATTCTTATTGTTTTTAGTTGATTTTCTACAGCTTTTCTTACATGGTGTTCTATCCAATAAACTGCATATGTAGAAAAAGCCACTCCTCTTGAAACATCAAACTTTTCTACAGCCTTCATAAGCCCAATATTACCTTCTTCTATAAGGTCCATAATGTCCATACCTTTTTTTGTAAACCTTTTAGCTATAGGTATAACAAGTTTATAGTTTTGCTCTACTATTTTATCAAAAGCTCTTTTGTCTGTTTTGGACAAACGCCAAAGTTCTTTCATGGCTTCAGGAGAGACAGGTTTTATAGTTCTTATCGCATCAAAGTAAAGATTAAGTGAATTAAATTTTGTATTCATTTTTGTCCTCTTCAATTCGGGGCGACTGGACTTGAACCAGCGACCTCACGGTCCCGAACCGTGTGCTCTAGCCAACTGAGCCACGCCCCGATAAATAAAAAACATAAAACTTAAATTCTTATACTTTCACTTAAATATTACTTTTCTCTATAATCTTATTGTTCTGATCTACAAAAACAATTTTAGGTTCAATAGGCCTATCTGAAAGAGTAAAACCCATAATTATTACTTCCTCACCTTTTTTTATTAAGTGAGCTGCCGCGCCATTTAAACATATACTACCAGAACCTGGCTTGCCCAGTATTACATAAGTTTCAAGCCTAGACCCAGAAGTATTAGAAACCACTAAAACTTTTTCACCTATCCAAAAACCAGCTTTATCACAAAGCTCTGTGTCTATTGTTATACTTCCTTTATAGTTTAAATTGGCTTCTGTCACAGTAGCCTTAAATATTTTTGAACTTAAAACAAACTTCATTACAAACTCCTTAAAACTATTATGTTATTTATTCATTATTACAACTTTTTGAGGGAATGGAATCTCTATATTCTCTTCATTAAACTTTTTATAAATATTTTTCAAAACTTCACTTTGAAGTGACACTATAGAATACACATCTTTTAGCCTAAAAGAAACAGAAAAATTTATAGCAAAATCTTTTGAAACAAACTTGCTTAAAAAGTCCAATACCATTTTTACCTCTTAGGGTTTTCAGCTTCTTCTTGGCACTTAATGCAATATCTTGTCCAAGGTATAGCATTTAATCTTTCTAAAAGTATAGCACTATTACAACACTCACAAAGACCATAACCACCTTTTTCTATTTTTACTAAAGCGTCGTTTATAGCATTTAAAGTTATCCTGTCATTTGCAGCAAGCTCAAAAAACATTTCTTTTTCACTATTTTGAGTAGCAGTGTCTATTTCATCACCAATGCTCACGTCTAAGTCACTCTTAAATTCTCTTTGAACATTATTTGTCTTGTTTAAAAACTCTGTTTTTTTTTGTATTAAAATTTTTTTAAAATTTGCTAAATCTTTTTTGTTCATAATTTTCTCCATTTAATTTGTAAAAACTTTAACCATTCTTAGCTTTTCAGTCTCTTGCCCGCTAATTCTTATATCTTTCGAAGACATATCTATAAGATAATCGCATATCTCTTTTGTAATTCGCTCTCCAGGGATTACTACTGGTATCCCCGGAGGATACGGGGTAAGCGTCTGCGCAGCAACATGCCCAACAGCTTTTTTTAAACTAACTTTCTTTGTGTTATTTGAAAGAAACACTTCCCTGGGTCTCATAACCATTTCTGTAGCAAGAGATGGAATTTTTAGCACCCAATTTTTTTGTTTACCGTGATAATTTTTATCTATAGTTTCAAGAGCTCTTACAAAAACTTCTACATCCTCTTTAGTTGACCCTTCTCCCATAATAGCTACCAAATTAAACAGATCTGCATAATCAAGCTGAATATTATACTCTTTAGCAAGTATTTCTTCTATTTCATACCCTGAAAGCCCAGTTTTGGTTACGTTCACTGTAAGCTTTGTTTCATCCACGTCAAAACCTAAATCTTGCATTTCTTTGCGAGTGAAGCATCTCATAGAAGGAATATTGTTATTTATATACATTCTCCCCCATCTTGCAGCTTTTATAACTTTATCAAAATTCTCCTTTCCATGCAAAAACACTTGCCTTCTTGATAAGTCAAGACTTGCAAGTGTCAAATAGTTTGGACTTGTAGTTTGTAGCATTGAAACTATTTTTTTTACTCTGTTTATATCAATAAGTTTAGAATTAAAGTGAAGGACAGATCCTTGGGACATAGCAGATAAAATTTTATGAGTAGACTGCACACACAAATCCGCACCAGCATCAACAGCAGACTCAGGCAAATTGTCGTTAAAGTGTAAATGCGCACCATGAGCTTCATCTACAAGAACAATTTTACCTCTTTTATGGCATAAATCTACAATTTTTCTTAAATTAGTAACTACACCATTATATGTCGGACTTGTAACAAAAACTGCTTTTGATTCAGGATATTTATCTAAAGCTTCTTTTATTTGGTCATAAGTTGCACTAAAAATTAAATCCAAATTTTGATCTATCTTAGGCTGTATCCAAATAGGCCACACTCCAGACATTACAATACCTGCCATTATAGACTTATGAGAACTTCTTGAAGCTATTATCGAATCTCCAGAATCGCAAGCAGAAAGAAACATAGCCATATTGCCAACAGAAGTTCCATTTACTAGAAACAGAGAATGTTTTACTCCATAAGCTTCAGACATAAGTTCTTGAGCTTTTTTTATAGGACCAACAGGATCATGCAAAGAGTCCACTTCGTCAAAAACGGTAACATCAAACTTAAAAACTTCTTCTCCAACATAATTTTTTAAGTTTTCGTCTATACTCCTTCCATTTTTGTGACCTGGACAATGAAAAGACGTAACACCTCTTTTAGCATGAGCCAACAAAATGTCAAATAGAGGAGCCTTAGACTGTTTTGCTATGTTAAAGTTTAATGCTTTTTTCATTATACTGCCTACCTTCAAACATGCCCGGTAGAAGACTCGAACTTCTGACCCCTTCCATGTCAAGGAAGTACTCTAACCAACTGAGCTAACCGGGCAACATATTTGATTTACTATAAAGAGTGCCAGTCACACGTGACAATAAACAACAGTTTTACAAATAATTTTCTTACTATTTGGAACCACATCACTAAAAAAGGTGCGGGCCGGAATCGAACCGGCGAATAACAGTTTTGCAGACTGCTCCCTTGCCGCTTGGGTACCGCACCATATGATAGAATAGATGGGGTTTGAATATATAATAAAAATTAAACCTATCAGTCAATATCACTAAGTCATCAACTCACTATAATACATAACAATAAGCTATTTGAACAACCATAATTTTGAGCTAAATTACATCACTTGCGTTTAAGACCTATATACACTTGTCCCAGCAACAAACCCTGTTGAAAATGCAGCCTGTAAATTAAAACCTCCTGTAGGAGCATCTACATCTATAACTTCACCGCAAAAATATAGCCCATTTATAAATTTAGACTCCATAGTCTTTTGATTTATTTCATTTGTTAATATTCCACCTCTTGTCACTATAGCATCTTTTATATCTTTTGTACTTAAAATTTTAAAACTTATCTCAAAAAAAGTATTTAACATTTTTTCTCTATCGAATTTAGTTAATTGTGAACATTTTTTAGTTATATTAATACCACAATAATTCAAAAAAGGTTTTATAAACTGTATTGGTAAAAATTCTTTAATCATATCTTTTACTTGATATTGCCCAAATTTATTAATTTCTTTAAGTAATCTCACATTAAGACATTCCTGTGAAACAGCTGGCTTTAAATTTATTTTCAAATTTATATTATTGCCTTTGTCCATATTTAGAGATACTAAACTACTTATAGTCAAAATTACAGACCCATCAGCACCAAAACTTGTAAATTCCATTTCGCCAAATTCTTTTAAAATAATTTTATTTGAAACTTCCAAAGAAACTTCAACATTTTTTAACTTTAACCCTTTTAGCTCATTTAAATATTTAGATTCTAGAACTATTGGAACAAGAGCAGCAATAGGCTTTTTTATAGAATGTCCAAAGGACTCAGCAAATCTATAGCCATCACCACTAGAACCAGTAGCAGGATAAGACATACCGCCTGAAGCAATTATTAAGTTTCTCGCATACACATAAAAATTGCCACTTATACAAAATATTCCATTATCATCTTGTTTAGCTGATTTTACCTTAAAGGAAGAAGCAACTTTTGCAAACTTTTTTACAGTTTTTACTAAAGCATTAACCACGTCGCAAGCTTTATCACTTACAGGAAAATACCTTCCACCTCTCTCAAGTTTACAAGGCACGTTTAAGCTTTCAAAAAACGAAATAACGTCAATATTTGAAAATGCATGAAAAGATGAGTACAAAAATTTCCCGTTATAAAACAAATCAACAAATTCTTTAATTGAAGCACTATTTGTAATATTGCATCTACCTTTACCAGTAATTGAAAGTTTTAGACCGGGACGAGACTTTTTTTCCAAAACTATAACATTTAGAGATTTTTGGCCTGCTTGAATTGCTGCCATCATGCCTGACGGGCCTGCTCCTATAATGCAAACATCATAAATTTCTTTCATCTTCAATATTTTTCAATAATTCATCTATTGTAACTTTAAGCGTATATATATCATTTGAATCGTTAATAAATGTGACACCTGCCATTCTAGCTGTTTTTACAATCTGTTGACCAGAACCTTCACTTTGAGATTCTTTGTTTTCAAACTCAATAAACTTCTCTAAAGTTTGAGGATCTCCAGGCCTTTGTCTTTTCTGCATTCTTTTAAAACGTACATCTTCAGGTGCATCTACATTTACAAGCACAAAATCTTTTCTTTTTTTCAATTCATTAACTTCATCTGGATGTCTTATAGAAGTTACACAATATTTACCATGCAAATCAATCTTATCTAAAGCTTTTCTTGCAAGTATTCCATTTCCATTGTTTTCTCTTAAATTTGTCCCAAAAACTATTAAATTTTCTCTGGTTGGTTCTATAGCATCCTTTTGCATTAGTTCTCTTATGATATCTGACAAAGAAAAATGAACATAACCGTGCTTTTGCGAAATATATTCAGCTACCGTATCTTTACCAGAACAATAAGAACCCGTTAACCCAATTATCATTTTTTGTCCTCCAAATTTAAGACAAATTTTTCAATTGCAATTTTTACTATACACTTTTTTACTGGTAATTTTGAACATAAAGGAGCATGTGCATCGTGAGGGAAAAATACTGCAAAAGTTCCTTGATTTAAAACAATATTAAAATCAGGTTTATCACTATAAAAAGTAATGTCTTTTGACAATTGGTAATTTTTATAAATTTGATTACAATTTAAAAGATTTTTCCAACCTATAATATCATAACCTTCAATAATGTACTGAACATCTATATATTTTTTATGAGTCTCAAGTTTTTGTTCAACAACAGGTTTTGGGAAAGATGTCTCTACAACTGCAAACATATACTCGTTTATATTATAACGCCTTTCCTCAAAAGTAGAAAGATTTGTTTTTATAAAACTTAAAGATTCTTTGATTATAGGACTAACCTCAGAATAAAAATTAATATCTTTTAAATCATCTATTATCATGCTAATAATTATAACAAATAAGAAACCTTTAATAAATAAAAAAAACGACTTAACTACTGTCGTTTTATATCATTGCGGGGGCAGGATTTGAACCTGCGGCCTTCAGGTTATGAGCCTGACGAGCTACCGAGCTGCTCCACCCCGCGTCTATATATGCACTTTATTAGTATAATAAAAAAACTCTATATTGTCAAATTCCAACTCAACAACATATTAATCTCTAGCAAGCGTTAAAACGTAAACTTTTTGCGCTCCATTGCCTTTAAGGACATTAGCACAAGAAGACACAGTTGAACAAGTAGTAGCTATATCATCTACTAGCAAAATCGTTTTGCCTTTTATCACATTTTTATTTTTCACAATAAAAGAATTGTCAATATTTTTTATTCTTTCAGATTTAGATAATTTAAATTGAGGTTTTGTAATTTTTTTTCTAAACAAAATATTCCTTAATATAGGAATGTCTGTTTTAATAGACACTTCTTTTGCTAAAAGTTCCGCTTGATTATAACCTCTTTTTATTTTCCTTAAAATATTTAGAGGGACAGGTATAATGAAATCTGAACTTTTAAAAAAATCATACTCTTGTATTGACTTACTCATTTCAAAAGCAAAGTCTTTATACAAAAAAGGTCTGTTTGAGTACTTAAATTTTAAAATTAATTTTCTTAAGTTTCCTTTATATAAATAAACTGATCTTAATTTGTCAAAGCCATATATTTGTAAATTTTTCCCACATGTACAACACAAATTTCCACCATCATCTAAATTAATACCACACTTTTGGCATATATCATTTCTTATTTTATTAAAAGATTTTTTACATTCATCACAGATTTTATATTTAGATATAGCAGCCAAATCTTTACCACATAAAGAGCAAGTAACAGGATATAATAAATTAATTGTTTTAAAAAATATTTTTCTTATCATTTTCAAAATTTTAAAACTGAAAAGTTAGTTTACTCAAAGCAGTAATATCGTGATAATTTAAATTTCTGTTATATCGAAACTCAAACCTATCCCAAATAAGTCCAAAAATGAATCTAAAATATTTAGATATTTCATAATCAGTATTTAGCGAAACACCATAGTTTGTATTATTGTCTTTTTCTACATTTACTTGAGACTGCTGGTCTATATATTTAAGATTAGACGTAAAAATAATTCTGTTTCTAAGTGGAACAAATATTTTTATAATTGGTATCCTAAAGCCCGAAGGGAACAAAGTGTCTAAATTTACTTGTCCTAAATAAGTATTTTTTTTAACATTAGACATATATCTTCCAGAAGCATTTTTTTGCCAATTATGTTCATTTTCATATCTTATAGAAAACCTCCATTTACCCACATCAAAAGCGCCCTGACACGCATATTTTTGACCATTACCATTATAA
This sequence comes from Endomicrobium sp., assembly GCA_031266185.1. GTDB lineage: Bacteria > Elusimicrobiota > Endomicrobiia > Endomicrobiales > Endomicrobiaceae > Endomicrobiellum > Endomicrobiellum africanum. The sequence continues at coordinate 11,060 of JAISBM010000028.1, forward strand.
AGAACATCGTAAGTAATGTAATCATGTTCTTTAAAGTCTGTATTATCTAAACCTAAATACAAATCAAAAAGTTTTATAAATTTGAACCTATACTCTAAACCACATAAAAGACTATCAGAATATGAAATTCCATAAGTTGTCATATGCTTATTTTTATATTTAGCATTCAATTGAGTATCGCTTAAAAAATTTGTACTAAATAAAAGTCTCTCTGTTTTAGATATGCCTATAAGAATATCTGGCCAAGCCAACGTACATATAGTTCGTCTTGTTCCAGTTATATATGAATTTTCATCTCCTTGTGTGTAAGTACAATTAGTAGTAAACGTGTTTAATGGTAAAAGGTATCCTTGAAAAGAAAATATTTCAAAAGGCATATATTTTCCAGAAAAACGAATATCATCTTTATTTAAAATTGTTTTAACAATATAAGAATTGCTAGAATAAAAAGGTTCCAAATCCATTAAAATATTGCCTCTGACCCAAAGTCTGTCCATAGCAAAACCTATAGACCTGAAATCTTTATTTACCTTATCATAAGAATCAGAATCCTGTAATCTATAATATGTTGAAAAAGTTAAACTTTTAAATAGAGCTAAATTTGTAATATCACAAGCATTTAAGTTCCATGCAATTTCACCAACACCATTTCTTTCTATATATTTCTTTTGACCAGGTATTTTTAAAGTTGTTTGAGATGTACTTAAATTTATATCATAATTTTCTTTTGTGTTAATACTATATATACAAGACGGACTAAACCAATTTACAAACCCTAAAATTAAACTTGCACCTACAGTTTGGTTTAAAGTTTTGTCGTACTCAATTTCAGCAGTAAAATCGTTATTTTTTTCTTTTACCATATTTAATGAATAAGCTGGTAAAAATGTAACACCATCAAAAAATTTAAAAGGAAGTTTAAAAATAAACATATTAGACTGTTCTAACGTATGGTATTGATTAACGTCCAAATACTCGTTTATTTTGTCTAAACCTAAAAAAGAATCGGACTCTAGTATGGGAGTTGAAGGATAAACTTTATAATAAGATTTTATCGTTTTTACATCAGCGTTAATATTTGTAGGCAACAGAAAAATTCTAATAGGGTTATTATAAACCATATTACCTGACAAACTTTCCCTATCCTCTAAACAACTGATTTTAGAAGTATCTATAATAGACCTACTATATTTTGCAGATACTTGCGGTAAATTTGTGCCTAAACTTAAATCAGTTTGAGTATAACCCGTGTATGTTATTACTCGCCCTTCCTCGTTTAAAGAAATTAAATTAGACTTGTTTTCTATAACTTCAGGGGTTATTGTACACCTTCTTGAAATTCCAGTTTTGATAGGAAGAATACTTATATCTTCCTTAGGAGTAAAGCCTCCCAAACTAATATAAGCGTCTTCTTCAAGTAAATCTCTATTATACACTCCTGCTGCAAGATTCTGAAAATTTCTATTTATAGATTTTTTAGATCCTCCAACAGAAACTGCGCCTAAACTAGATGTTCCATTCCACTTAATGTCACCTGCTGTTTTATAAGCTTTACCTATGGTCTGTTTACTACCAATTACATGCAATTCTTTAAACCAAATTTGATGTTTGCTTCCCACAGAGTTTGACTTAACACCTAACACAAATTGAGAAATCCTATTTAATGACGGGTTTCCAGTTACTGTTATCTGTCCATCGGGGTCAACGCTTGTCCAGGAGGCATTTTTTCCAAAACCTGATTGATTAATTTTAATAACTTTCCAATCTTGCCACGATACATCATTACTCACTATAGTTTTATACTCAAAATAATTATCATCATTTCCACAAGCTCTAAATATTATTTCATCTCCTACTTGTGCAAAACCATCACTAGGCTTTGCATAAATCATAAAACATATACTGTCATATTTAGATATATCTAAAACATCTCCAGTATAAACCACTTTTGCCAGTAAAGGAACATTAGTAATAAACGTATCATAAAAAAACTTTAAAGCATTTTCATCTTTTTTAATTTGACCACTTATTCCATATAAATCTAAATAGTATTTACTAGTTAAAATTGACTTATATTCAGGGTCATATCTTCCTATAGAAGAAATACTAAAATTATCTGCATTAAGACCTGTCTTTTCCCATTTGTTCCCAACTATAGAAATTTTGCCTATAATAATCTTACCTATATCACCTCCGGAAGCCATCTGTCTCATTCTAATACGCAAAATTCTTATATTTTTCCAATTTGCCCTATTAGCATCATTTATACCTAAAGGTATCCTGACTTGTTTCCAGCCATTAATATTCTGTTTAATTACAGTAGCACTCGAGCTTGAAAGACTGTAACTTCCAGCTATGTCTTCTAAAGTATCTAGTACTCCATTGCCATTTATGTCTTCCGTGTCAAGTTTACCATTATGAGCACCTATTAAAGATAGTGTGCCGTCAACATTATGAAATTTTCGGCCAGTATCTTTCCAAGGACTTAAAATTCCTGTGCCATCGACATCTTCAGTATCTAACACACCACATCCATCTGAATCCTCATTAATACATGAAGCACAATCTATCACCATTTCATGCAAGTTAGAGCTATTATCTTTCATCCACACTTCAAGATAGAGTTTTTTAGAAAAATCTAAACCGTCCCAATTTGGACAAATTTTTTGAGCAAAAGCTATTTGACTTCTATACCTAACATCGTAATTTAACTCTAAAACCAGTTGTTTTTGACCATCAACTAGCTCCAAACTTGTATCAATATCTTTTATGTTGATCTCATAACTATTCCAAGATAAATCGTTTAACATTCTTCTTGTTGTAGGGTATTTATCTGCGCTATGAAACCAATTATCTTCTAAAAGAATAATTGAATCTTCTCTAACAGAACTGTCCATAGAATCTATTAAAGCTTTATTTACAGTATTTTCATTATAAGCACTTAAAGCGTACTCTGCATTTGCATTAAGTTGTATATTTAATGCATCTATATTTAAATTATCAATTTTAAAATCGCCCTCTCCTACAGTAAGACTTGTAGGCGCATTCCTTATATCTGGCAAAACTGTACTTTTAGGCATAAAATTGTGCAACATACTCGCACCAATAGAAATGTTTTCAGTTAAGTTAAACTTACTACTAGCTCCAAGAAGAATAGTCTCTACCTGAGCACCTAATAAAGAGTAATCATAAGACACATCTATCACAGAGTTTTCTTTTATTATATTTTCATTCTTTATTGTTAAAATACCTAAATCATAATCTAAAATATAATCTATCTCAGAACTTAAAGTGACACCATCAACAACAACTTTCTCCGACTTTGGGACGATGTTTGGTCTTAACATTATTATTTTGACATTGTACTGGTACTCTGTCTCAAAATTATATTTATGCTCATTAGTTAAATACAAAGAATCGTGCAAAGTTTCAGACAATCTAAAAATACCATTTTCAAAATCAACGTCAATATTTGCATTATATCCTGACTTTTGAGGATATAATGGTACATTTTTACCTCCATCAATAACTGCAGGAGTATTACCATTGAGATCTTTAATTATAAGTAAAAAATTTCCTCTTCCATTATCTCTTATTATTTTTAAATTACCTAAGTTATAAAAAGTTTTAATTTCTGTAGTGATATTTTGAATATCATTAATATCCTTAATAATTAAAGGGTTAACTGAAAGAGGCTTGCCATCTTCAAAATCATAATTTACAGCTACAACATCACCTTTAGATATGGAGTTTTTAAAAACAAGCACACTAGTATTATAGTCAACAGTAAAATCTTGCCCTGCAACAAGAAGAACAAAGTTTCCCTTATAAGAAAAACCAGCAGTAGCATTTAAATCATAAAGAGTTACATCTGAAGTAATAGAAAAATTATATTTTGGGTCTAACTTTTGATAAGCCACATACACCTTAACTGTTCCACTTTTTATTTTACGATTATCCCCATTTCTTAAAAGAGAATAATATTTTAATTTTATATAAGCAGTATCTGGTATAACTCGTCTTTCTAACTGAGTATTTCCTACAAAACGTTTAACTTCAGAAAGACCTTTGGTTTTACTAAAAAAAGCGTTAACTCCTAAATTTTTATAACGAGTATCCACTTTTAAACCAAACAGTTCTTTTTTATACCCTGTAAATTCTGTCGTAGGTAATGATACTTCTATATCACCAAATGAAGCCTGTTGTATAAATTCTTTAGGTTTTCCATTATATATTAAAGATATATCCTTTTTTTCTGCTTTATCATCATAATCGATATTAACATTAACCCTATCACCAACCCCGCCTAAAACTCTCATCTGCATTTCTTGTTCCATTTTAAATGACGATGAATTTTGACGCTTACCATCTTCTTGATTATCATAAACTCTTTGTGAATAATTAAAGCCTATCAATTTTCTTCCAGCAATTGATAAGCTGGACTGAAACGGTAACTTTATTTTAGTCAAAGAAGTAGACGAAACTAAAACGGTATTTGTGTCAGAGATAATGATATCTTTTAGTAACCAACTATTTTGCGAATACTTTATATTATCATCTTCTTTATTTTTAAAATATTTTAAAATTTCCTGACCTGCAATTTCTTGAGCAGATTCTGGCAATTTAAACTCATCATGGGGTGAAAAGTATTCTTGGGATATTATTGTGCCAGATGGCTCAACAGCATCAACATTTTTAAACATATTGTACTTATCAAACTCTTTATAAACTTCATCCTTGTAAGTTCCAAGTACAGAATATTCATTTTCAACATCTTTAGAATTTACTTTATATGTTAGAGTAATTAATATAAGAAATATTAAAATAAAAAATTTAACTTTTTGAAAAGGTTTCATTTACGATTACTCAAGCTTAATTTTTTTTATTCTATGTAAAGCGATTTTTGCTTTTTTATGATTAGGGTTTAATCTTAAAGCAAGCTCCCACATCCTGCTTGCTTGATAGTACTTACCTTGAGCATACAAGACAAGCCCTTCTCTGTATTTTTCATCTGAAGTAACTTCATCATATTTGACTTCTTCTCTTAAAGACTCTTTATCATTTGAGTCTACTACTAACGCACCATTTGACAATTCAATAACGCATTTATTTATATATTCTTTAGCTTTATTATAAAATTCTACTGACCTTGAAAAATTATTACTACTTATAAATTTGTCTATAGATTCCATCTTTTTAATACACTGTATCCATTTTTTCAAACTATAAAGTTCAATTCCTTCTTGAAAAAGTTTTTGAACTTTAAAGGTAATCTCTTTTTCTCTATCTTCCATTTCTTTTAATTTTAAAATGTTATCTATCTCATCTTTATACTCAAAAACTTCTGCTTTTCCTCCAGTAAACGCTATATATTTTGTCCATTCATTTAAAGCTTCCTTATAATTTGCATTATAATATTCAATATAAGCTTTAGCATAATATTTATCAGCAAAATCAAGATTTTTATCATTAGCCTCATTATTCATCAATGTAATAATATCGTTATAAAAATGATTTGGTGATTCAAAATTTGGATAAGAAACAATGACTTTTGACAATTTATCTGTAGCTTTTAAATACTCTTTTTTATTATATAACTCCTTTGCTTTTTTAAACTCTTCTTGAGCTATCTTCATAGAAGATATTTCTTCATCTAGGGCAATTTTTGCTTCTTTTAATAAAGCATCACACTTTTTCCCCCACCTATATGTCAACATAAATCTGTTTATCAAATCTATTTCACTAAAATCTGCAGCATAGTCTACTGTAAACATATAAAAATCAGCTCCTGCACCAAATGTAATATGCTTACTATAATATCCTGTACGTAAAGCATATTTTTCTGCAAAAATATAAGACAATCCTGTACAAATGTCACCAAAAGAATCTTCATACTTTAAATCTACATAAATATTAAAGGTATCCTTTGACATAAACCTATAATATGTTGGCAAAACAAAAGCAGAACTAAATCTACAAATTAAAGGTATTTCGGAAAAGGTGTAATCAAGATTAAGTTTATTTGAAATAAAATTTTGCACAGAAAAAGCAACTTTTATTTTTATAGTATCTACCAAAAACACCTCTTTTGCTAAACCAAAATCACAGCAATATGTTGCTCCTTTTTTTAAGTACATATCAGAATATACATATTTTACGTTTAATCCATACATAACTGCCAAACTTTCTACAAAACCCGAAAAAGAAAAAACATAATTCCAACTATTTACAGAAATAACTTTCTCTAAAGCATAAATATTTTCTCTTATTTCAATATTCCCACTAGCTAAATTAGATGCAGAAAGTCCAAGATAAAATTTTTTACACACTCTAAAAGCAAGTGTTGCAGAATTATAAGAAGAACCTTCAAACAAATTAAAACGAGATACAGATACTGCATTTGCAGCAAAAGACATTAAAGCTGGATTATATTGTAAAAGTGACGGATCTCTGCAAGCAGAAAAAACAGTTTCTCCGGCACCAAAAGCAGCAACGCTTGGGCCATGCGATAAAAAATGTTTTCTTCTACCTGAATATCCATATATTTCTTTAGCTTGAAATATCAATAATAACAATAGAAGAGCTAATATTATTTTATTATAAGTATTCTGCACCGTTGAGTTTCCGTTTTATCACTGTACTTTGTAGTTAAAATTGCAATATAACTCCCATTATAAAGAGTTCTTCCTGAATTATCTTTTCCATCATACTTCATGTTGCCAGTAGTATTCCCATCAAAAAAAGATTTATCTGATTCCCAAACAAGGTCACCATATTCAGAATAAATTTTTATTTCAGCGGTGCCGTCATAATACATAGGAAAAACAAAGTCAGTTACTGTACCTATATCAGGATTAAATGGATTAGGTGCATTATAAAACTTTTCTACTAACCCTCCTGTAAAAAAAGAAAACATTTCAGTTTCAAGAGATACTCCAAACTTATTTTTTATAATCATATACCAATAATATTTTTTCTTATGCTTTAATTTTGATATGTTATGAGATAAAGAATTAATATCTGGACTTTTTTCTAATTTTTTAATATCAGACTTTTTTGATTCAAGCCCTAAATATAACTCATAAGATAGTTTATCATCATTTTCATCACTATTTATGTTCCAAGACAAACATACATTGTCTGGTATTTCTTCAAATGTAGAATGTGGTGATTTTTTGACAAAATTGTAAGGTCTAGTGGTAACATGCCAATTTCCTTTTACTTCGCACAAATTATTACTGTCATATTTGTTTGTGGTTATATACTTATACTCATAACTACCTTTATCCAATTTTAAAGTATATATATATGAAGCTTTATATTTATCTACAGACCCACCTTCATGCATTGAGTAAATTTTAGTTGAAGCATCAGGAAATTTTAATAGAATTTTTGGATAGCCTTCTTGAGGGGCATTATTTGCTACATCATTATGCACTACATTAAAAATAACGTCTTCTTCATCATATATAGAAACAGAATCACTTTGATGTTGTGGAGTTAAAAGTTTAAATTCTAAATTAGGTTCATAATCAAACTCTTCAAAATATAAATTCGTAATCTCTACATAACTTTCATTACTACCAGCAGATATCTTAGAACAAAAAGGGCAAATAATACTATCCTCATACAAAAAGTCACACGACATGAAGAAATTATTATAATTAAAAATTTGGTACTCTGAATTATTAAAAAAAGCTTTTAAGGTTTTTGGCATAGTAACTAATAAAAGAATGGCAAACAAACAGATAAAATTTTTCATAAAATTAAACTCTCTATAAATTTAATTTAAAATTCCACTATCGTACCACTTGTCTTTTGCAGTTAAATAACAGACCAGTTTCTCTATTGAAAACAATAACTTTTCATTCTTTTCAAACAACAATTTTTTTTGTTTATTATAAACATCTTTCCAATCGCAACTTAAAACCCCTTCACTATTTATCAGATAAACTTGTTCTCCTTCATAAGAAAGAAAAACAAATCTATTTTTTGTTTTAGAAAACAAGCTTTTTCCTAAAGAAGAGTACGGAATTTTTATGTTCAACAAATCAATTATTGTAGGCACAATGTCAATTTGGCTTGCAAGATCGGTATTCCGTTGGAACTCAAACAACTTTGGGCAGTATATTATTGCTGGAATTTTAAATGTTTTGTCTACTTTTGTCTTTTCAAAAAGCCCATTTATCCCACCAACCCCATAAGCTTGATGATCAGAAAGTAATATAAAAATTGTTTTATCAAACCACTTAGACTCTTTTACTTTTTTAAAAAATTCGCCCAACGCATAGTCAGAATAATACAGCCTGTTTAAATATCCAGTTTTCTCTGTACCATCTTCAGGATATTTTTCAAGGGATTTTAAAACTGTTTTTGTGTAAGGTATGTGTGTGCTTGAAGTAAAGCAAAATCCAAAAAAAGGACTTTTTAATTTTTGAACTTTATTAAAGAAAAACTCCAGACACTCTATATCATAACCTTTACTTATCTGCAAATAGTTATGATGAAGTGGAATATCTTGCCTACCATAAGATTCGTTAAAACCTAAATAATTTGCTATTGCTATCGCATTATCGGATTCCCTTTTATCACCTTGAACAAATACATTGTCATACCCACTCTTTCCTAGTATCGCAGGCAGTCTTGTTTGACCGCAATTTTCAAGACCTTGTCCAAAATACAGCATACCTTTTACATAAGGAATACTCAAAAAAACTGACATCAAGCCCATTATACTTCTTTGCCCATTAGCATAAAAGTTGTCAAATATTATTGATTCTTTAGAAATGTTGTCAAAATTTGGAGTAACACCATAGTTTGTTCCAGCCAACGAATCTATATAATCTTTTTGCCAACTTTCAAGCAAGATAATTATAACATTATACCCTTGCACGTTCACATTAAACTTAATTCTTTGCCTCATTAAAGGATATTTATCATCTACAAAAACTTCTTCATTTTTATCTAAAAGGTTATCTCTTAAAACAGAAAGTGCATTTTGATAAGAAACATTTATATTATTTGGCAAAGTTTGAGCGCTTATACTTTTTAAAGAAGTAAAAACACCGTTTAGCTGTAATTCTCCTGAAATTTTATTTCTAGAATACGCATCTGTAATAGAAAGAATCCTCTCTTGCACCCCGCCTCTAGAAAAAACAACCAGAATAAAAGCTACTATAAAAGTTACAAATAAATTTAAAGCAGTATCTTTTTGTGAATAATAATAGTTTTTATTTATAAATTGGAACGAAAAATAAAACAACAAAATAAAAACTAATATGATTGTTAAAGTGATAAAAAAATAATCTTTAAACGCTAAACTCAAAAAGTAACTGACATGATTTTTAGCCAATAAAATTTCTGTAGTTAAGTGTTTATTAAAAAATTTAAAATTAATTATATCCCCAGCAAGTAATAAAGCAGTAAAGAAAGTAAAAATATTAAGGAAACTACTATTGATTTTTAAAAATAATTTAGATTTTATAGGTATATTTATTAAAAACAAAAGAATTCCACAAACCACAGAAATCGCAAAAACATCAAAACGAAACCCCAGTAAAAAAGAATATAAAAGTTCAAGACAAGACAATTGATTAAAAAATCTGTAATTAGTACACAACAGTGCAACCCTAAATGCAAAGAAAACAGCAATTAAGGTGGAAAAGTATAGTACAGTTAATTTTAATCTGAACAAATTTTTATTATATTTATTCAATTTAATTCCCGATTATTTTAAGTCACTAAAAGAAACTATTTCTATATTTTTTTCTTCAATATTCTTTTTAAGTTCTGGATTTAGACATCTAACAAGGTCCCAAACTCTCCATCTTTCTAAAAACCCAGGATGCATCATAACTTCTCCCACTTCATAGTTTGAGTCTAAATCAATCTCATCTTTAAGAAAGTATGGGTATTTCAAATCAAAATTTTTTAAAATTGGAATTAAAACTTCTTTTTCAAGATTTTTATAAAAAAACTTACTACTGTCATAGTACCCATTATGAAACCTTATAGGTACACCTAACTCTTTTGCTTTACAAGCTACAATAGGTAAAACTTCAGGATGCATATGAGCATGATGATGACTGTCTAAATGCGTTAAAACAAAACCTGCTTTTAAAAATTTATCCAATTGTTTGTTTATTTCATCTTTTATTTTTATTTTCATAGACTGAGTAATTTTTATAAGTCTTTTGTAAAACCTGTTAGGCTCTTTCATTAAAAATATAGAATCTAAGTCTATATGAAGACCTGTTTTCAAATTAGGGGTTTCTTTAATAAATTTACTGGCAAGTTCAAAAGCTTCCATTCTTGTCATAACTGTAGTAGATGAAAGCACACCATATTTATGAGCAAATATAATAGCTTGACTAATATCTACTCTTTTTCCAAAATCGTCTGCATTGACTATAAGTTTCTTCTTCATTCCAGGCAACTCCTTTTTTAGTTACTAGCTGGGTAAAGCTTAAAATAAAGTTTTCTTGACTTTTTAAAAAGCAGATTCTGGGCAAAATGTTTCTTGGGTTGATGTAACATAAAACCACATCTTTTATATTTATCTTTAAATAAAAGATACTTTATCATTTCTGATTGACGTTTTAAAACAATAGGAGCAACTTCATCAATTATCTTCTTATTAAAGCCAGACAAAGGAACAAAGCTTGAAGAAAAGTCTACAGATTCACTACTACAATTTTGTCCATCAAAACCTATATGTTGAACACAACTGTTTTTTGGAACTATAAGCCTAACACCCTTTTTGAGCAGAAAATAAGACAGCTTAAAATCCATAGAGCGCGGAGCTTCTTTTTGCTTTAAAATAAAGCTTTTAAGCAAATCTTTTGATATACACATACCAGCAAAACCAACATCTTGCTTATATACAAATTTACCGTCAAAATAAATATCTCTATGAAGATCCGAATTATATACACTTAAAAAACCATCAGTCTTTTTAAAATTAGAATATATATACTCAATAGTGTCTGGTCTTAACAAAAGATCAGAATCACAAATAAAAAGAACATCGCTATCTGTGTTTAAAAAGTCAAGCATTATTTGATAATTATTTCTATCTGCTCTTAAATTTTCACATCTTGTAATAATGTTTATATTTAAACCTTTAAATATCTGTCTTAAATAAGCCTCATCAAATTCCGTACTACAATCATTAAATACTTTAACAAAAGCCTTGTTAATATGATCGCACTCTTTTAGAGATTTGAGCATTATATTAAGATACTTTTTCCTATTATAAACAGGAATTGCAATCATTAACTTCATAAAAGCCTCTATAAAAGTTTTTCTACTGCACTTATAATATCGACATCAGGTATATTTTTTACATCATCTTTTAAACCATTCCTAGTATCTAAAGATACACTAATAGCATTTTTGTTATTAGGTGCCCAAATTATATTTATTTTTTCAGATACTTTTGAATAGTCTAAGTACAAAGCTACTGTTTTCTTATTAAAAGCAGACGCTATATGTACTATAGATGTGTCTGGAGTAATAATAATATCAGAATATTTTACTAAACTTGCAGTCTCTAAAATGTCATCAAATAAACAAATAAAAGTCCTATCATTTTCTAAAGAATATAACTTATTATTTTTATGACCTATTACAAAAATACTACAATTAAATTGTTTTTCTAAAATAGAGATTAAAGATTGCAATTTACTAAATGAAAAACTTCTATGCTTACTTGCTGCAAAAGGATTTAAAACTATGTTGTACTTTGAATTAGATTTTTCTAACAACTTAACAGCTATACTATCTTCTTTATGACTAGTAAAAATATCATAACTTAAATCTGGTTTATTAATTTTTAATATATTTAAAACATATTTATAACGTTTTGAAATATGCTCATTAAAAAAATCTTTATCTATTGATATATCGTAAATATTATATAAACTTTTATAAAAACCTATTAAGGTATTAACAGCGATAATACGTAAAACAAGTAACGGTATAAAGCAAAGCCCAAACGTATAAAAATCTACACCTAAAGAGATGTGCTGTTTTCTCAACTTAATATAAATTGGCAAATCTTTAAAAAAGTTACCACTTGTTACATAAACTGAGTCAACATTTTTATTATATTTTAAAATTTTAGCGTTATTTTTACCACACAAAACTATAATTTTAACATCAGGATAATGTTTTTTGATCTCTCTAAAAATCAGTGTAGAAACTACCATATCACCAATTTTATCGTCATTTCTAAAAAACAGAATTGATTTAATATTATTAACGTCAAAAATATTAAATTTTCTGTTTTTTTTATCTAAAAAATTTTTTGCAATATTTTCACGTAATGATTTTAGTTTTTTTTTTATATACCAACTCATTAACTTTACGACCTTGATTTTTTAATATTTAAACCCTGTTCACTGTAATTAAAGTATTTATTTTACATTCATAAAGCAAATTTAAAGTTGTTTTTTTATATACTAAGCTTCAGATTTTATACTTAGCTTACTTTATTGTCTCAAACATTTATGAAGCTCTTCAACTTTATTTAAATTTTCCCAAGTAAACTCTTTTCTACCAAAATGCCCATAAGAAGCTGTTTTAGCAAAAATAGGCCTACGAAGTTGTAAATAATCCGTAATACCTTTTGGAGTAAGAGGAAAAACTTTCTTAACAATAGATTCCAAATTAAACCCTGGTTCTTTACCACTAGCATGTGTATCTACCATAACTGATACAGGCTCCTTTACCCCTATAGCATAAGCAAGCTGCACTGTACACTTTTGCGCAAAACCTGCTGCAACTATATTTTTTGCTATATGTCTTGCCATATAACAAGCACTTCTGTCAACCTTTGTAGAATCTTTACCAGAAAATGCTCCACCACCATGTGCTGCCATTGCACCATACGTATCCACTATAATTTTTCTTCCAGTAAGTCCCGTATCAGCTGCAGGCCCCCCAATAATAAATTTGCCAGTAGGGTTTATGTGAATTTTTGTACCCTTATCAACCAACTTTCCTAAAATTGGTTCTATTACCATATCAAAAATTTCTTTTTTGGATTTTTCTGTTATATGATTACCAGTCTTATCCAAGATCATTTCCGTATGTTGCGTAGACAAAACAACAGCACTTATCCTTTTAGGTTTCCAATTGACGTACTCTACAGTAACTTGAGTTTTTCCATCTGGCCCCAAATAAGGTAAGATATTTTTTTTCCTTACTTGCGTAAGCTGCATAGAAAGTTTGTGTGCTAAAGTTATAGGAATGGGCATAAGTTCTGGGGTTTCTTTACAAGCAAACCCCATCATTAGACCTTGATCACCCGCACCACCATCGTCAACACCCATAGCAATATCAGGAGACTGTGTATTTATTGTATCCATTATTGCACAAGTATTATAATCAAAACCAAGCGAAGGTTTATCATACCCTATTTTTTTTATAGCGTTTTTAACAGTTTGTCTAGTGTTTATCTTTGCTGTAGTTGTAATTTCCCCACCAACAATAATAAGACCTTTAGATATAAAAGTTTCACATGCTACTCTAGCTTTTGGATCTTGTTCCAAAATAGCATCCAAAATAGTATCTGAAACTATATCACATACTTTGTCTGGATGTCCTTCTGTAACAGATTCAGACGTAAAAAAATATCCGCTTTGACTTGACATTAGCAAAACACCTCTTAATAAAAATATTTTTTAGTAAAAATTTAAATCTGGTCTCATCTAAAACCATATCTATATTGTTTTTTCTTCCATTACTATAGAATCAAACAATGTTATTTGATTATCAACTGATACATTATTTCCAACAATTGTATTTATTAACTTTACATTTTTGCCAACTTTTGCATTTTCCCAAATTATAGATTTTTCTATTAAACTATTTTCATCTATTTTACTATTGTTTGCTATAACGCTATAGGGTTTTATATGTGCTCCTTCCTTTATTATAACATTATCTCCTATATAACAAGGTCCTTGTATCTTAACAGTTCTATCAATTTCAGCACTACTAGATATATATTTATTATTTAAATTATTTAACATATCTAAATCTAATTTAACTTTTCCATCCAAAATATCAAAAATACCTTTTTTATACTCAAAGATGTTACCAATATCTGTCCAATATTCATCCATTAGATATCCGTATATCTTTTCTTTTTTGTGCATTAAAAGAGGAAACAGGTCCTTACCAAAATCAAAAAATTCATCCGCTGGAATAAAATCAAAAATTTTGGGTTCAAATATATATATACCAGTATTTACTTCATCATTAAAAACATCTCCCCATAATGGCTTTTCCACAAAAGATTTAATTTGCCCTGTTTTGTCCATTATTGCTATACCATATTCAAATCTTAAATTTATTTTTTTTAAAACTATAGTTGCAATAGACTTTTTTTTCTTATGAAATCCTAAAGCTTTTTCAAGGTTAATATCAGTTAGACCATCCCCTGACATAACAACAAAACTATCATCAAAAAAAGATTCATTCTTTTTTATTGCTCCTGCTGTACCTAAAAGCTTTTGTTCATGAGAAAACTTTAAATTTATACCAAGTTCATTATTTTTAAAATAGTTTGCTACAATTTCACTTCGATAATGTACATTTATACAAGCGTTATCAAAACCATATTTTAAAAGGTTAGAAAATGTATAATACAAAACCGGCTTATCCAAAATAGGTACCATTGGCTTAGGGAGATCTGTGGTAAGAGGTTTAAGTCTTGTACCAATTCCAGCAGCTAAAACAAAAGCTTTCATTTACTTAAGCCTCATTTTAAAGTATTCCAAAGTAATTTTTATACCTCTATCTAAATTTATCTTTGGACTCCATTCTAAAACTTTTCTTGCTCTATTTATGTTTAAAAAACTTTTAAATAACTCTCCGCCCCTTTTAGGTTTATGTATAGCTTTTTTCTTATACCCACTAACTCTGCTCATAACTTCTACAAGTTTATTAACAGAAGTTGCTTTCGACGTACCTATATTTATAACTTCATTTTTCCCTTTTGTTAAAGATTTAACATTTGCATCTACAACATCAAAAACATAAACATAATCTCTCATCTGTTTACCGTCTCCAAAAACCATAATATCTTCATTTTTAAGCATTCTTTGAGCAAATATAGCAACTACACCTGCCTCACCGTGAGGATCTTGCTTTGGTCCAAAAACATTACCATATCTTAAAATTGTATATTCTAAACCATAAATCTCAGAATAGAATTTTATATAGTTTTCCACTGAATTTTTTGCAATTCCATATGGAGAAAGTGGATTTGGCATTGAATCTTCTTTTGGAGCAACAGCTTTACATTCTCCATAAATTGTACCGCCTGAAGAAGCAAAAATTATCTTTTTAACTTTTGTTTGCACACATGCACCAAGAATATTAATTGATCCTATAATATTTACATTCACATCAAAAACAGGGTCCTCAATAGATTTTCTTACATCAATTTGTGCGGCATGATGTATTACAATTTGTGGTTTTTCTTTTTTAAATATCTCTAACACTTTTTTCTGATCGCAAATATCAACTTTGTAAAATTTAGATTGCTTATTGACATTTTCCTTTTTCCCTGAAGACAAATTATCAATAACAACAACTGAATTCTTCTTTTCAACTAAAGCGTCCACAATATTAGAACCTATAAAACCTGCCCCTCCTGTAACAAGAACTTTCATCTGCTATCCATTAAATTTTCTTTCATGGTGTTTGCAACAAAATTTGGCAATATCGATTTCATACACATTGGATCCTTAAAACCTCTAACACACTTTTCATACCACTTTTCTATCACAAAACAGTTGCGACACGAATTAGCAACAATATTTATATTATCTTCATATCCAACATATTCCGCATTTGAAGGGCCAAAAAGCACTACAGATCTAGTATTAACAGCTCGAGCAATATGAACACAACCACAATCAGTATCTATATGCAATGATGAGCACTTAATAACAGAGCAAAGCTCATCAAAAGAAGTTTTGCCTACTAAGTTTATGTCTGCACACATAACATGCAGACTTGCCAAACCTACTTGAACTATTTTATATTCAGGTAACATTCTTTTTATTTCTTTAAGCAATTCTTCCCAATTTTTTGTCTCCCAAAGATGCGTGGACATATACATTTTATTTGGAATATAACCTTTGTTTCCCCACCCATGTTGAAAAGTTATATATTTACATTGTTTACTTAACCCAAACTTTAAAATATCTTGCTCTTTAAAATTTAATGGCAACGCAATTTTTGTAAAATTTTTAATCCCTGAAGTTAGTTTAACTACATTGTTAAATTTTAATTTGTTTTCTACAGCTTTCTTTTGAAAAAAATATTGATTTTCAAATTTAAAACAATAAGGGTACTGAGTTTTCAAATATTCAAAATCTGCTTTAAAACTTTTTAAACTATCAGTTCTTAAGGAATTAACAGCTAAATCACAAATACCACTTGTAATATTGTCACTAGAAAAATAGTCTAAAACTATGTCATATCTTTTTCTAGAAAAACCTATAAAATATTTATTGAAAAAAAATCTTACATTTTTTATATCTTTAAAAAATAACTTGTAAGTTTTACCATAGACATCAACCACGGCATAAGGGAACAACTCTAAAATAGCACAGAAAGCGTCTTTCTCCCTTAAAACATCACCCATACCACCAGCAAGCACAAGTGCAATATATATCTTTGTCTTATTATTCTTTTTTAAGACAAACTTTAAAGATTCGGGCAAACTTTTAAAAAAGTCTTTTAAACTTCGTCTAAAAGAAATACGCACTTTCTTCCTTAAAAGTTTTCTACTTAAATTAGACATGTGTAAATCAGACTCTTTTAGAAGTTGTTTATTGTCCAGACAACTTACAATCATTATTTATTCTCTTTTTTTTGAGTTTTTAGAACTCTTTTCTTTTGAAACAGAAGATTCTGATTTATTTTCTTCATTTTTTTCTAAACCAAAAGCTTTTTCTCTTATTTTTGTTTCTATTTCTTCTGCTATGGCAGGATTTTCAACTAAAAATGCTTTTACATTTTCTCTACCTTGACCAAGTTTCTCACCTTTATAACTAAAAAAAGCACCTGCTTTTTCTATTATCCCATCATTTACACCCATATCTATTAAATAGCCAAACTTATCTACACCCTGTCCAAAAATTATTTCAAATTCCGCTTGTTTAAATGGAGCTGCTACTTTATTTTTAACAACTTTTACTCTCACCCTGTTACCCAAAACTTCGTCACCTTTTTTGACAGACTCAATTCTTCTAATATCAAGTCTTACAGAAGAATAGAACTTCAAAGCAAGACCACCAGGAGTTGTCTCTGGACTTCCCCACATAACTCCTATCTTCTGCCTTAATTGATTTATAAATACAATAGAGGTTTTTGATTTTGAAATATTAGAAGTAAGCTTCCTTAAAGCTTGACTCATAAGTCTAGCTTGAAGCCCTATAAAAGAATCTCCCATTTCACCTTCAATTTCAGCTTTAGGAACAAGTGCCGCTACTGAGTCTACAACTATTATATCAACAGCTCCAGAACGTATAAGTTTATCTGCAATTTCAAGACCTTGCTCACCCGAATCTGGTTGAGATATTAACAAATTTTCTATATCCACTCCTATCTTCTTTGCGTATTCTGGGTCCATTGCATGCTCAGCGTCTATATATGCTGCTATTCCACCAAGCTTTTGAGTTTGCGCTACCATACATAAAGCAAGAGTAGTTTTACCAGAAGATTCTGGCCCATAAATTTCAATGATTCTCCCTCTAGGGATACCGCCAATACCTATAGCAATGTCTAGAGGAAGTGCGCCAGTAGATATAGAATCTACATTTTCTTTTGCATGTTTTTCACCAAGCCTCATAATTGCTTCTTTGCCAAAATCTTTTTCAATTTGAGATAACGCTAAATCCAAAGCTTTAAGTTTTTCATCTTTTACCATACTTCCTCCGAAGTTATTAAAAACTCTATCCTTAAAAAATTTTTAGACATTGAAACTACTTATTTTTAGATTTGTTTTATACTAATCATTTATACAAATTGATTATATTCTTACAATTTTACTTGACTTAACATTTTTAAAAACATTTCTTGTATCTACAATAACTTTAGCATCTTTTAAAACTTTTTTATAATCCACATGTGAATGGTCTGTAACTACCACGACAGCATCAAATTTATTTAAATTGTTAAGATTATTTAATGAACTCAAAATTTTACCATACACACAATTTTTTACAACAGGCACATGTGTATCATAATAAAAAACGTTTGCCATTTTTTCAATCAATATATTTATAACATCTATTGCTGGTGACTCTCTACCATCAGACACGTCTTTTTTATAAGCTACACCCAAAATTAAAATCTTCGCATTTTTTAAAACTTTAGACCTTGCATTTAACGCATCTTGCAATTTTGAGACAACATAGCCTGGCATTTTAGCATTTAAATCTCCAGCCAAGTCTATAAACCTTGAATAAAAGTTTACTGTTTTAAGTTTCCAGGACAAATAGTGTGGATCTAAAGGTATACAATGCCCACCTATTCCAGGCCCAGGATAAAAAGGCATAAATCCAAACGGTTTTGTTGATGCTGCATCTATAATTTCCCAAACATTAAGATTCAACTTGTCACACATTAAAGCAACTTCATTAACCAAAGCAATATTTACTGCTCTAAAAGTGTTTTCTAAAAGTTTTACCATTTCTGCAGTTTGAGTTGACGAAACTTTATAAACTTCCGTAAAAGAAGAATACACTGCCAAAGCAAGTCCAGCACACTTTGCACACATACCACCAACAACTTTTGGTGTATTTTTTATATCAAACTTTTTATTTGATGGATCTATTCTTTCTGGACTAAAAGCTAAAAAGAAATCTTTTCCCACAACTAAACCTGTTTCTTCTAATATTGGAAGCACCAACTCTTCTGTAGTGCCAGGATAAGTTGTAGACTCTAATATAATAAGTTGGCCTTTTTTTAAAGTCTTTCTAACATTCTTTGCTGCCTCAAGTACACAAGAGACATCCGGATCTTTAGATTTCCTAAGAGGTGTTGGTACACAAATAATTAAAACATCCATATGTGAAAGGTTTTTAAAATTTGTGTCAGCAAAAATCTTTTTACTATCAACCAACTCTTTTAAATCTTTAGAACTCACATCACCAATATACGATTTTCCACTATTTATCATCTTAACTTTAGACTCGTCCACTTCAAAACCTGTAACACTAAACCTCTGTTTTGCAAGCTGACAAGATAAAGGAAGACCCACATACCCTTGACCTATAACACCAATTTTTGCATTTTTAGAATTAATTTTTTCAAGCAAGCTTTTATACATATAACCTCATTAAAAACATTTTGACTTTAATTATATAATTTTTAATATATTTTGTCATTTTAATGTAACCGTGCTTATATCATATTTATAAATTAAATTTTATAAAGTTGGTCTAGTTTAGTATCTTATTGGAGTTACCTCAAAGAGCGACTTATGAGCAACAAACTTTTAATATTTCAAATTAGCTCTGTCTGAAGCAAAGTTCATTTATGTCTTTCTTGTCTTTTCATTTTGCTAGTTTACTAATTTGTTTAAATGTTTATTTGCAATTGCCCTGGTAACGTAGATAAGATTCTACACTAGACTAGACTAGACTAGACTAGACCAAACTAACTATTTCGCAGATATTGATCTAGTTTAGTATCTTATCGGAGTTACCTCAAAGAGCATCTTATGAGCAACTAAACATTTAATATTACAAATTAGCATTGTTTGAAGCAAAGTTCATTTATGTCTTTCTTGTCTTTTCATTTTGCTAGTTTGCTAATTTGTTTAAATGTTTGTTGCGATTGCTCTCTGAGTGAGACACTCTAGTAACGTAGGTAAGATAATAAACTAATTATCTCATTATGTGTTAACTCAAACTACATTTATTTTTAGAAATATTGATTAAAAACTGATGTATATAAATCATAGCAGCAGTATCTTTCGCACAATATTTCAATAA
Source organism: Endomicrobium sp. (assembly GCA_031266185.1). Lineage (GTDB taxonomy): Bacteria > Elusimicrobiota > Endomicrobiia > Endomicrobiales > Endomicrobiaceae > Endomicrobiellum > Endomicrobiellum africanum. The sequence goes on from JAISBM010000028.1 coordinate 31,081, forward strand.
ATTCATTTTTGTTTGCTCTATCTGTTTTTCATCATACATTCCCATAGCCATAAAAGCAAAAGAAGCTGCAGCGTCACCACCATCACCTATTTCTAAATCTAAGTAAGTTTCTTTTGGTACTAACACAGGTAAAACTCTTTTTATTGAACTTCGTCCATGAAAATTTACATTATAGTAATTTTTCTTTAAAATCAGCTCTAAATCAACTATTCGATCAGCTATTTTGCTTAAACTGTCACGTAAATCTTCAAACAAGCTGGCGAGCTTTAATATAGATATGCGTTCTGAGTTTGAATAAGTTATAATACTACCATCTTGTTTTAAACACTTAATAAGTTGTATTGCAAGTTCTCTACGACAATCTTTTGTATAGTCTGCAATATATTCGTAATGATTTAATACATTTCCTACATTGTCAGTTTCATCCAAAGAAAACTGTGTTAATACTTGAGTGTGCGGAGCAATGTCAGGATATAAAGGCATTATCGTAGTGACAGACTCAAAATCAAGATAATAATAGGATTGTTTTATATTGTTAAGCTCACTAAGCAAAGTATCAGAAATGTAAGTTGTGTTTGTTAAAACGCTGTCCTTAACTATTTTTTGCATCTGAGTGAGTTCAAAATCATCTGGAACTTTATCAATGGTGTATACTTTAAGTGCTATTAACTCTTCCATAGCAGGAATAGATAGTCTTGGCAAGTCAAAAATATGATTGTTAACATTTTTAGCCATACATATATCAAACACAGGACAATTCTTACAACTTCTCTTTAAGTATGGTTCAGGCATGTTTTCAGAGCTTATCTCTTTTATCACTTGTTCTGAAACAGAAAGGAAATCTAAAAATGTAAGTTCTACTTTTTCAGTAGAATCTATTTCTTTAAAAAGACTATCTATTTGCATACCTAAACGATAACTATTCGACAAATATAACACACTGTACTTAGACACATTTATATTTGCTTTTGATAAAACCATCGCAGTAAAAGCTACATCGTTTGTATATTTTACCTTATACTTGCTACCAGACTTTACTTCAAACAAGTGCCATGAATTTTTGTCAATTCTTTTTAATATATCTGCTTTTACATAATATCCGTCTTGAACAAAGCAAGCATTACAAACTGTATCTATATTAGAGTCTGCAACCAACTTTTTTGTCTCTAAAAACACATCTTCATCTCCAACTTTTCTTTGTACAACAACAGCATTATTAAAAAGCTGAAATGCTTTTTGACGAATAATTTTGCCTTCATATACAAGGAAATCATTATTTAAACCTGTAAGTTTTGGGGTTTTATTTCTTTTGATAAGCCAAGCAAGAGTAGGACAACTTAAATAATTTATAAAAACCGTTTTATTTATATATTCCATTATATCATTTATATCATTAACTTGTTTAATTGTTTTTTGTTTGCCATTTTTAAATTGTCTAAAATATAATAAGGCACCTTTATTCTACCTATAAGAGGAGCATCTTTTTTAAACGGACCATGACAGTCAGACCCTCCTGTTATAAGAAGATTAAACTCTCTTGCTAATTCTAAAAACTTTTTCACTAAATTATCGGTATGTTTTACATGCCAAACTTCTATTCCAACAAGACCGCTATCAACAAGATTTCTCAACACAGATTTATCGTTATAATGCACATAATAAGGGTGCGCCATAACTGGCAAACCACCAACACTTAAAATAAGTTCTATTGCTTCTATAGGACACATATAATATTTAGGTACATAGGCGGGTTTGCCATATGACAAATACCTTTGAAAAGCCTCCTGAACAGTACCAACAAAACCTTCCATAACTAAAGCTTTAGCAAAGTGAAGTCTTCCTATGGACTGATTTTGTGCATTTTGTATAAAATTTTTATCTTTAAAAACAATATTATGCTCTTTTAATTTATCTAATAGTGTCAACGCTCTATCATAACGTGTTTGTTTAAAAGTTGACAAAATATTTTGAAGTTTTTTAGATTTATAATCTATAAAATACCCTAAAATATGCATTTCCATTTTTTGCAGGGAATTCTCAACCTGACAAGAAAGTTCTATACCGGGTATAACTTCAATATTATTCTTTTTAGCAACACTTAAAGCTTCATCAATTCCACCCACACAATCATGATCTGTTATACTTATAGCTAACAATTCCATCTTGCTAGCATACTCGACAACTTCTGTTGGTGAAAAAGCACCATCGGAATAATTTGTATGAATATGCATATCTATAAACTTATGACCTTGGTTCATTTATATCTACTACAATAGCTCTGAAGCCAAAGCAGCTAAAGCACTTCTTTCACTTTTTGAAAAAGTTATATGCCCAAAAATTTCTTGACCTTTAAACCTTTCTACTAAATAGCTGAGGCCATTTGAAGATGCGTCAAGGTATGGATTATCTATTTGATAAGGATCTCCAGTTAAAACTATCTTAGTGTCATGTCCAGCACGAGAAGCAATTGTCTTAATTTCGTGAGGAGTCAAGTTTTGAGCATCATCAATAATAATATACTGTTGTGGTAAAGAACGACCTCTTATATAAGTTAAAGAATCAATCTCTATTTGCCCTGTACTGAAAAGATAGTCAATTTTTTCGTCTCTTTTTGCATCAGATTGACCCTTGTCCATAAGGAATTCTAAATTATCGTTTATCGCCCCCATCCATGCACCCAGTTTTTCTTCTTTTGAACCAGGCAAAAATCCAATATCACGCCCCATAGGGATTATAGGTCTAGCTATATAAAGTTTCCTAAAAAGTTTCTCTTCTACAACTTTTTGTAATCCGCAAGCAAGAGCAAGAATTGTTTTTCCAGCGCCAGGCAAACCTATTAACGTTACTAGTTTAATTTCATTACACAGTAACAACTCTATAGCAAACTTCTGTTCTGTATTTAGTGGCTTTAGTCCCCAGGGCATAGATTTTTGATGAAAAACTTGGTATAAGACTTTATCTTTCTTTGAATACTTCGTTAAAGCGCTTTTTGAAGAACCAGCCATATCTTTTAAAACAATAAACTCATTAGGATAAAATTCCTCATCTAAATATAAACTTTCATCTTTATAGAAACTATCTATTTTATCAGCACTAACTTTTATTTCTCTCCAGCCTGTGTAAAGCTCATCTATTTTTATTTTAGAAGTTTCATAGTTCTGTGCCGGTATACCTAAAATTTCAGACTTAATTCTTAAATTAACATCTTTTGTTATAAAAAATACTTTCTCGCCTTTTTGTTTTAAACTTAAAGCTACTTGCAATATTTGATTATCAGCCTTTTGAGTTGTAAAATCTGAAGGTAACTCTACCTCATGATGGTTCATTTCTATCTTAATAACACCACCATTTTTAATTTTTACACCATCAGACAATTTGCCATTTACTCTTAAAGAATCAAGTTTTCTAGATATAAGCCTAGCACTCCGGCCTCTTTCATCGTTTAACTTCTTAAAAGAATCTAGCTCTTCAATAACAGTCATCGGGACAATAACTTTATTATCATCAAAAGCAAACATAGCATCTGGATCATACAACAAAACATTGGTGTCTAAAACAAACGTTTTCATATTTAGTCCTCTTTATATTTCGGATTATTAATTCATAATCACGGTATCCGCTTCCATACAAAACGCCACCACTAGTACTACCAGTAATTTTTTTTGTCGCATCACCAATTACGCCCACATCTCCCGCTGCTGTTATGGTAGGGACAATCATGTTTATATCTTCGAACTAAATTTACCATTTCACACATCAAAAATTAAATCATAGTGTATCGTTTTACTTCAAACACACAAATTTGTAATTGTTTAGAGTCTATCATAACTTCTTGCAAAACACAAGGTTTTAACAACACTACAAAAAAGCTAAACCAATTAAAATTATATGCTGTCAAAAAAATTGTTTCTTCTTTTCTTTTCGTAGTTTTTGTGGATTAATCTATAAAATAATATAAAACATTTTAAATTTATGCTCTTGAACAATTTGTACGTACACATAATTTTTTGTTAAAATATGTTTTCAAATTTATTGCATGGTAAGTTAGAGGGCTACATGAATTTTCAAGAAATTATTTTTAAACTACAACAATTTTGGGCAAAACAAGGTTGTTTGATGTGGCAACCTTACGATTTAGAAAAAGGTGCTGGAACACTTAATCCTGCTACTTTCTTGCACGCTCTAGGACCAAAGTCTTGGAATGTGGCTTATGTAGAACCTTCAAGAAGGCCAACTGACGGCAGGTATGGAGAAAACCCAAACAGGTTACAACATTATTATCAATTCCAAGTACTTATGAAACCTGCTCCTAAAGATATACAAACAATTTATTTAAAAAGTTTAAAAACTATAGGCCTAGACTCTAAAAAACATGATATAAGATTTGTCGAAGATGATTGGGAGTCACCCACGCTTGGTGCTTGGGGACTTGGATGGGAAGTATGGATTGATGGCATGGAAGCCACACAATTTACATATTTTCAGCAAGTTGGAGGTATACCACTAAACCCAATATCAGCCGAAATCACCTACGGTATTGAACGTTTAGCAATGTATGTACAAAAAAAAGATAGTGTTTACGACTTACAATGGAATGATGAGTTGACATATGGAGACATACATAAGGAAGACGAAATAGAATGGTCTTGTTACAATTTCGAACATGCTGACACTAATATATTAAGGCAACATTTTGCAGATTGGGAAAAAGAAGCACAGAAACTTAGTCAAAAAAATTTGCCACTGCCTGCTTATGACGCTGTAATGAAATGTTCTCACTTGTTCAATTTGTTAGACGCTAGAGGAGCAATTTCTGTATCTGAAAGAGTTGGATACATTTTAAGAGTACGAACAATTGCAAAAATGGTTGCTGAAAAATATATACAAACAATATCTAAATAACATGTAAATCGGAGTATATAATGAGCATGGCAAATATTCAAACTGCATTACTTGAAATAGGCGTAGAAGAAATTCCTACGTCTTATATTGACCCTGCTTTAGATCAAATTAAACAGTCTGCAACTAAAACTCTTACAAATTATGGTTTAAATTTCAACAACATAAAAACTTACGCTACTCCTAGGAGGCTTGTGCTAATTATTGAGGATCTTCATGAAAAAAGTAACGATATAACTGAAGAACTTTTAGGACCTTCTATAAAAGCTACAAAAGATACTAACGGCAACTTCACAAAAGCAGCGTTAGGATTTGCCGCAAAAAATGATACTACAGTAGAAAAACTGCAAACAAAAGTCACTGAAAAAGGCGAATATCTCTGTTTTACAAAAAAATTTAAAGGTGAAAAAACACAAAAACTTTTAAGAACAATTTTTCTTGAAATTATAAAAAGTATAAGTTTCCCTAAAAGTATGACTTGGGAAGAAAGTGGCTTTAAATTTGCTAGACCCATAAGAAACATAGTTGCTTTATTTGGCAAAAATATAATTAAGTTCAAAATTGCAGATGTTACATCTTCTAATTGGACAATAGGACTTCATACTTACGATAACAGAAAAATAAAAATAGATTTACCTGAAAACTATCTATCTATATTAAAAAACAAATCTGTAACAGTAAATCAAGATGAAAGAAGAAAAGAAATAGAAAGTTCCATTAAATCTACCATTAACAATATAGGCCATATATTGCCTGATCAAACACTTATTAACGAAGTAAATTATCTTGTGGAGTATCCTAGTGCAATTTGTTGTTCTTTTGATAATAAGTACCTTAACCTTCCCAAAGAAGTTTTAACAGTATGTATGAGAAAAAGTCAAAAGTGCTTTGCTGTAAATGATAAGAGTGGAAATTTTTCAAACCATTTTATAGGAATAAAAAACGGTATTTCGACATATCAAGACATAGTTAAAGAAGGTTATCAAAAAGTTGTCTCAGCAAGACTTGCTGATGCAGAATTTTTTTATAACAATGACTTAAAAAACGGTTTAGAGAATAATATTGAAAAGTTAAAAGGTGTTATGTTTCATAAAGAAATAGGAACTGTTTACGAAAAGGTTTTACGTATAAAACAAATTGCTTTGTTCTTGAACAAAGAATTCAATTTAAATGTAGACAATGTCTTAATAGAAAAAGCTGCAATGTTGTCCAAAGCAGACTTAGTAAGTGAAATGGTTTTTGAATATCCCCAACTGCAAGGTATAATGGGCAAAATTTATGCTTTAAAACTTAAAGAAAGTTCAGAAGTTGCACAAGCATTACAAGAGCACTACTTTCCATTAACTTCTCCCGGAAGTTTACCAACATCTAAACTAGCTTCTATAATATCTATGGCAGACAAAATAGATACTTTAGCAACAAATTTTTCTATAGGTTTAGAACCGTCAGGCTCAGCAGACCCTTACGGTCTTAGAAGAACAGCCATGGGTTTTATAAGGATAGCTATAGAAATAGTACCATGGGAAGATTTATCGCAAGTAATAAAGCATGTTTTTGAGTTTCTCCCAGATCATATAAAAAATAACATAACATCAACAAACCTTCAAGATAAATTAATAAACTTTCTATGGCAAAGAATAGAAAGTCTTATTGAAACTGAAGGATTTGATTCTTCCGAAATTAAAGCTGTTATAAATGAATCAAAAATATATGGAATTAAAAAACTTGCTTCATTAAAATTAAAACTTTTATCTTTACAAAAAGCAAAACAAAAAGGGGATTTTATTTCTGTTGCTGGCGTGTTTAAAAGAATAAACAACATTTTAAATCAAGCAAAAAAACAAAACATAAACATTAAAACCACAGTAGACAAATCTTTACTTACTGAAGACTCAGAAAAAAATCTCTTTGAAAAAGTCACAATTTCAAAAGATCTAATTGAAAAATATACAACAAATAATGATTACGATAAAATATTTGACACAGCCTTAGAATTAAAAACGAGCATTGATTCTTTTTTTGATAAAGTTATGATTATGGTAAATGAAGAAAATATTAAACTTAACAGAATTTCTCTTTTAATGTACATAAAAAATATATTTTCTGGTTTTATAGATTTTTCTATATTACAGAAATAATTTTTCTACAAATATCGTCAATGTAAGCATGACAACCACATAATTTTTAACCTACCAGCAGATCTCTACATACACTCATTCCTGCTAATCTAATACCTGGCTCTGGCTTGACAATTTGGTCAAACCTCCACACTGATATTAACGATTACTTGAAACAGAAATAGTTAGTTTGGTCTGCTTAGAACCTGACCAGAGTTACCTCAAAGAGCATCTTATGAGCAATAAACATTTAATCCAGGTTAGTTATTTGCTGACCTAGTTTTAATATCCAATGAAAGACAATAAATAAACGATAAAATATCATACTAGCTAGATTTGGTGATTTTAAAAAATTTTTTGTAAATTAGTTTTTACAAAAATTGTTATTCTTCAGAAAGTGTTTCTCCTAAAGTAACTGTACTATTTTGATTTGAATACTGTTTTATTAAATCTTTTTCTCTCTCTAATTCTAATCTTTTTATAGAAATCTCTATCTTACGATTTTTTAAATCAACCTTTATTATTTTAGCTTCTATACCCTGCCCTTCTTTAAATAAACTTTGAGATCTTTCATTTAACATAGAAGAAAATTCATTGTTTCTTATAAATGCTTCTACTTCTGATTCTAATTCAACATAAGCCCCATAATCTACAACTCTAACAACTTTACCTTTAACTACATTCCCTATTTTATATTTTTTATAAGGGTCTTCTTGAACATGCTTTAAAGAAAGAGATATTCTTTCATTTTTTGGATTAACTTCTAAAATAATTACTTCAACTTCGTCCCCTTTTTTTAACATACTTTCAGGATTTTTTATTGTTTTGGTCCAAGAAAAATCACTTATATGTATAAGACCTTCCACCCCCTCTCCAAGCTTAACAAAAGCTCCAAAAGGCATGATATTTGCAATAACACCTTTAACCTTTGTTCCTGGAGTATAATGTTTAAAAGCTACATCCCAAGGACTTTCTTGTATTTGTTTTACAGATAAAGCAATCTTTTTGGTCGCTTTATCTACACTTATTATTTTAACTTCTATTTCTTGTCCTTTTTTAATTTCTTTCTTCAGCAATGCTGCACTATTATTCCACGCATATTCAGACAAATGCAATAAGCCCTCTATTCCTGGCTCTATTTCAACAAAAACTCCATAATCCACAATTGAAGTTACAACACCTTTTGTTACAAGCCCTATAGGAAGTCTTTCGTCAGCATTATCCCAAGGATGTGGAGCAAGATTTTTCATACTTAATGAAATTTTCCCCGAACTTTTGTCTACCTTTAAAACTTGCACTCTTATTTGTTGCTCTATATGAAGTAAGTCTTCAACTTTTTTAACTTTGTACCAAGCAAGTTCTCCGATATGCAAGAGACCTGCCACGCCATTAAGGTCTACAAAAGCTCCAAACTTTGTAATATTTGAAATTGTGCCATCAATTATTTGCCCTTCTTCAATTTTTTTCAAAGCGTCAGTACGAGCAACATCTTTAGCTTCTTGTAAAAGTTTTCTCCTTGATAAAACTACGTTTTTCTTACTCCTATAAAATCCTATAATTATAAAATCATAAGTTTGCCCAATATAACTATTTACATCTTTGACAAAACGAATATCCACTTGAGAAACAGGCAAAAATGATCTTACACCAGAAATATCTACAAAAAAACCACTCTTTGTTGCTTTAAGTATCGTACCTCGTATATGTTTAGATTGTTTAAATGATTCCTCTAGTTCATTCCATTTTGCCTCTTCAACGATTGCCTTGTACGACAAAATAGGACGCCCTTGATTATTTATAAACTTAACTTTTACAGTAGCACCTACTTTAAGCTCATCAGGAATCTTACCATCCTCAAATTCTGACTTAGGAATTATCCCATCAGATTTCATTCCTAAATTTACCATAAACCCATCAGAATTCTCCTCAATAATAGTTACATCTAACTCTTTACCCAAATTAATATTCTCTAAAGAAAGATCGTAGTCTTTTAATAAGTCTGCCATACTTACATTTTCATTACAGTCAAAACTTGTAATCACTTTATCTGAACTATTATTTTCTAGCATTTGAGCTCCTCGGTTTATTTAAATTCTCCCAATGTTCTCTTTTATAGTATCGCCAATTTCTTTTACTTTAATTTCAACACCTTTTATTATCCAGTCAGGAGTGGATGCCCCTGCAGTCAACCCAACAGTAGAAATATTTTTAAACCAACTCTTCTTTAAATCCTTAAAAGTTTCTATATGGTAAGTTCTAGTTTTACAAGAACATATCTGCGCAAGTCTAGTAGTATTACCAGAATTTTTACCGCCTATAACTATCATTAAATCTACACTACAAGCAAGCTCCTCTGCAGATTGCTGCCTATCCAAAGTTGCTCTGCATATGGTGTTATATACTGCTATCTTATAATTTTTACTTAAAATATTTACTATATTATTAAAATTTTCAGAAGTTTGCGTTGTTTGGCTTACAATACTTAAATTTTTATTACCTTTAAACATTTTCGCTTCTTGTGGAGTTTCTATAACAACACACTTTTTATTACCATAAGAAACCAGCGCAACTACTTCAGGATGAATTTTTTCTCCTACAATAATAATATTTAAATTTCCTGCTGTTTCGTTATTACTCAACTCTTTTACCACATCTTGAGCTCTTTTTACAAAAGGACACGTAGAACCAATAACGTTAATATTTTTATTTTCATTAAGTTTCTTATGAAGGTCAAAAGGAATACCGTGCGTACGTAAAATTACATACCCATCTCGTACTCTACTTACAGATTTCAAAGTTTTTATACCTTGTTTTTCAAGACGTTTAACTTCTTGAGGATTATGAATAATTGGACCTAAAGTATAAACTTTAGATTTATTTTTTAAAGTCTTCTCAGCAATTTCTATTGCTCTTCTAACACCAAAACAAAAACCAGCATTTTTAGCCACTTTAATTTTTAACATACCTAAAATTCACCTTGTCATTATATAAAAAAATTACATTTTAGAAATCTCATCTAAAACTCTTTGCGACAAAACAACATAATCATTTTTAGTAAACTCTTTTGATGGGTATATGGGTTTTCCATATTTAATTTTTATTTGCTCAAATTGTAACATCTTATTGGTGTTTTCTATTTTCACAGGAATTAAAGGTACTTGTGCATTACAAGCCACCATTCCAGGGCCAGCCTTTGCTATACCTAACTTGCCATCTTTTGAACGTGTACCTTCAGGAAACATCAACAACAAACGCCCACTTTCTAATAATGAAAAGGCATGTTTCATTGCACTCACGTCTTGCCTGCCCCTTTTTACAGGAAAAGCATTTGTACGCTTTATCGTCCAACCAAAAATTGGTATATCAAATAGCTCTTTTTTAGCCATAAAGTATAGAGGTCTTTTCATCGCAGAGCCTGCCAAAGGTGGATCAAAAAAACTCGTATGATTTGGTGCTATAATAGCGCCACCTGTTTTGGGGATATTTCCCACGCCTTCAATGTCCCACCTATAAAACAATTTAAACATTATCCTAAACATTTGCCTGCCAACTAAAAACAAGAATGTAGATTTTTCTCTTATTTGCATATATTTTTCAAAACCTCATAAAATCTCGGATCGGAAAGGAAATATTTACACAACTTGCAATCGTGAGCTCCCAACAATTAGTTTGTGGGGGGGGGGGGGGGGGGGGGGGGGGGGGGGGGGGGGGGGGGGGGGGGGGGGGGGGGGGGG